>JBLFZR010000006.1:0-39924 GCA_047610595.1 Nitriliruptoraceae bacterium
ATCCTCTGATCTTTCTTGCACCCTGTCATCGGCCGCCTCTCGGGCGGCCGTTGTCATGCGTCAGTGGTCGAAGAACGCCTGTGTGCACGCCCTGCGTCAGGCCCCGGTGCGGCTGGCGTGGTCCTGCGCAAGCTCGGCCGGAGCGAAGGCCATATGTAGACCCAGCCACGCCATCTTCGACCAGCGATACAGCACGATCGGGACCAGCAGGTTCAGAGCGAACCCGCCGTACGTCAGCCCGGTCCACGCCACATCTGGCCAGAACCCGATGATGCCAACGGCAAGGAACACCGCGAAGAAGAACAGGACTACGACGATCAGGATGCCCATCGAGCCGAGCCAGTAACCCTCCTCGCGCTCGAAGGTCCAACGGCAGTCGCCGCACTCGTTCTTCAGCGTGAAAAAGCCGTCCGACACATCACGCCCGCCGCACCGGGGGCACGCACCCGTGACGCCGCGACGGAACCGTTCACCCGGAGTCGAGCGATCGGCCCATGATGTGCCGTCACCCGCCGACGGGCCAGGATCGGGCAGACGCGAGGCCATATCGACTCCATCAGAAGCAGGCTGCAGCTGAAGTGTGCCGTGACAGCCGAGCAGAGCCGAACGCGGCGCATGCAGAGGCTGTCGTGCCGCACGCCACAGGCTGTGCGACCCAAGCTCAACCAGAGATTCCGGCCAAGCTCAACCAGACATTCCGGCCGCCTCAGGCTGTCAGCTGCGCCAACGGCTCACCTGCGAGGAGGCGTTCGAGGGCTGGCTCGCCGAGCACGGGGACGCCGAGGGACTCGGCCTTCTCGCGCTTGCCGCCGCCACCATCGCCCGCGATGAGCGCGGCCGTCTTGCCGCTGACGGCGCCCGACACCTTGGCACCGAGTGCTTCGAGCTCGACTTTGATGGCGGGGCGACCGCCGCGCTCGAAGCTTCCGGTCAGCACGAAGCTGTGGCCCGCGAGCGGCAGCTCGTCGAGCACGGCCGGTTCTGGCAGGTCGGTGTCGGTCCGCACGCCGAGCTCGGCCAGGGTCCGCGCAAGCTCGGCGTTCTTGGGGGTGTCAAACCACTGACGCACCGCAAGCGCGATCTTCTCGCCGATGCCGTCGATCGCAGCGATCTCCTCGACAGTGGCCGTCGAGATGCCCTCAAGCGTCCGCAACGTGCCTGCCAGCTTCTTGGTCACACTCGGTCCGAGGTGTCGGATGTTGAGGGCAACAAGCAACCGTTCAACCGGCTGCGTGCGTGCCTTCTCGATGCCGGACAGCAGATTGTCAACCGAGGTCTCTTGCCAGCCCTCCAGCGCGAGCAACGCCTGGCGATGGTGACGTAGCCGGAAGATGTCGGCGATCGTGTCCAACAGTCCCTGCTCACGGAGCTGCGCGACTGTCTTAGTGCCCAAGCCCTCGATGTCGAGCGCACCGCGACTGGCGAGGTGTGTCAGCGACTCGAACACTCGGTTAGGGCAGTCGACGTTCTCGCACTGGTGGTGCGCCTCGCCCGCGGGCCGGACCAGCGGTTGCCCACAGAACGGACAGTCAGCTGGCATATGCCACACCTCGGCGGTGGCCGGGCGCTTGGCGAGCACCGGGCCGACCACCTCAGGGATGACGTCGCCTGCGCGGCGGACCATCACGGTGTCGCCGACGCGCACATCCTTGGCGTGCACCTGGATCTCGTTGTGCAGCGTCGCGTTGGTGATCGTCACACCGCCGACCGTGACTGGCTCAAGCACCGCGAACGGTGTGGTCTTGCCCGTGCGACCCACGTTGATCTGGATATCGCGCAGGATCGTGGGCTTCTCGACCGGCGGCATCTTGTAGGCGATGGCCCAACGCGGGGCGCGGGCGGTAAAACCGAGGCGCTGCCGCTGGCCGAGGTCATCGAGCTTGACCACGACGCCGTCGATCTCGAAACCGAGGTCGTAGCGAGCCGCCGTGAACTCCTCGATCAGGGCCCATGCCTCGTCGACGGTGTCCACGACCTGCGTCTGCTCGGGCACCGGCAAACCAGCCTTGCGCACCCACGCGAGGTACTCGGCCGACGACGCGAACGACGCACCTTCCACGACCCCCAGCCCGTGCACCCACACACTGAACGATCGCTCGGCGACCTTGTCGGGGTTCTTCTGTCGTAGCCCGCCGGACGCCGCGTTGCGCGGATTCATGAACGCAGCCTCGCCACGCTCGATGCGCTGGCGGTTCATCTGGTCAAAGTCAGCGACCGGGTAGTAGATCTCGCCGCGAATCTCGACCAGCGACGGCGGGTGCTCGACGGCCAACCGGTACGGAACGGTGTCGAGGGTCAGCACCTGTGTGGTGACGTCCTCGCCGGTTGTGCCGTCGCCGCGGGTCGCGGCCGTGGCCAGCACCCCATCGCGGTAGACGAGGTTGATAGCCACCCCATCAATCTTCAGCTCGCACACGAAGCGCGCTGTCTCTGCGTCTCCCAGACCACGCTGCACCCGGGCGGCCCACTCGACGAACTCGGCCTTGTCGAAAGCGTTGTCCAGCGACAGCATCGGCTCCGGGTGCGTGAACGGTGGGAACGCTGCGTCGAGCGCTGCGCCGACCTGCTGCGTCGGCGAGTCGGCAGTCACCAACGATGGGTGGGCCGTCTCGATCGCCTCAAGCGAGCGCAGCCCAGCGTCGAACTCGGCATCCGTCATCGTCGGCGCCGACAGCACGTAATAGCGATATCGAGCGTCGCGGAGCGCCCGCGCGAGCGCATCGTGCTGCGCAGTCGCCACGGCGAGGTCGGTCGAGACGTCCGGTGCGTCAGCCACGTCGCGCGCTCCAATAATCCAGCAAGACACCGCAGCCTACGAGCGCCCCGGCCTGTCGTGAGCCGGACTGCTGCGCCGCGTCCTAGCGAGCGCTGTCAGGTGCCGCAGAAGGTCCGGTAGCCCTCGCCGAACGCCACCGATGCGGGCTCGGCGAACCGATCGAGCTCCGGTCGCGCAACGAACGGATGGGTCACCACGTCCAGCAGCGTGCGGAACGGCGCCAGGTCCCCGGCGGCCGCCGCATCCAGCGCTTCCTCGACCCGGTGGTTACGCGGGATGTACAGCGGGTTCACCGCGTCCATCGCATCAGCCACCACCGCGGGGTCGCGCCCCTCGGACGTCAGCCGGTCCCGCCAGCTCGCGATCCACACGCGAGCGGGCTCCACAGTCGCCAACGCATCCAAGGGCGCATCGTCGCCGCGCAGGCTGCTCGCCAACGCACGAAACGTCGAGGTGAAGTCCGCGGACGCCGCGTGCATCCAGTCCAACAACGCATCACCGAGGCGGCCGTCGTTCTCCTCCTCGGTCACCAGGCCGAGCTTGGCACGCATGCCGACCCGCCAGTGGTGTCGGTAGCGCGCCGGGAAACGCTGCAACACCGCGGTTGCATCCGCGGCCGCAACCTCGCGGTCGTCGCTGAGCAAGGGCAGCAGCGCCTCGGCCAGGCGCACCAGGTTCCAGTGCGCGATCGTTGGCTGGTTGCCGTAGGCGTACCGACCGTGCTGATCAATCGAGGAGTAGACGGTGTCAGGGTCAAACCGGTCCATAAACGAGCATGGGCCGTAGTCGATCGTCTCGCCCGAGATGGTCACGTTGTCGGTGTTCATCACCCCATGGATGAACCCGACCAGCATCCACTGGGCAACCAGCGAGGCCTGTGCCTCGGTGACGGCTTCCAGCAGCGCGAGGAATCGCCCGTCCCCGCTGTCGGCCAGCTCTGGGTGGTGCCGCTCGATCGCATGATCAGCCAGACGCTGCACCAGCCCCGCCTGCTCGTGCTGCTGCTCGAGCAGCGCCGCGTGCTGGAACGTCCCCACACGCAGGTGGCTGGCCGCGGTCCGCGTCAGCACAGCACCGGGGATCAACCCGTCCTCCCGCCGAATCTGCTCGCCCGTGGTGGCGACCGCCAACGACCGAGTCGTGGGGATTGAGAGCGCGTGCATCCCCTCGGCCATCAGGTGCTCGCGGAGCATCGCGGGCAGCGTCGCGCGTCCGTCACCACCCCGAGCGAACGGCGTGCGACCAGAGCCTTTCAGGTGGACATCATGCAGCTGGCCACCCGGGGCCGTGATCTCGCCGAGCAGCAGCGCACGGCCGTCACCAAGGCGGGGCGAGAAACCACCGAACTGGTGCCCGGCGTACGCCATCGCAACCGTCGTCGCCCCTGCCGGGACCGCAGATCCGGCCAACACCGCGACACCGTCCGGCGATCGCAACGCCTCGACGTCGAGACCGAGTGTGATCGCGAGCTCCTCGTTGAGCGCAACCAGCGACGGGGCCGGCCCGGCCGTCGGAGCCCAGGGCTGGTGCAGCTGCGGCAGCGCACGGGCGTAGCTGTCGCCCAGCTGGAGCCCGCTGCCCTCGACGGTCATCTGCTCGGCCATACACGCGCTCCCGGTCGGTCACCGGCACCAGCGTACGAACCGACACCGGCCGCGCGTGCTAGCCCGCCGAGGCCATCTCGACGGCAGCCGTGGCGTCCGTCGCGCCAGCGATCAAGCCCACGAACGTCAACAACAGCAAGGACGCGACGGCGACCATCGCCACCCATCGAATCCACGGCTTCTGGTTTGTGCGGGGGGCGGGGGCCATAAACATCCGAGCGGGCGGCGACGGTGGGCGTATGTAGACACGGTGCCACATCACTGTCAGCATCCGCCACAGCTGTGACCGGCACCGACTGCGGACGAGGGGCTGTTGTGCGTCATAACAAACTCATTTCGAGCTCTCGAGACTGGCCGAACGGCCAACGGGAACCCACAATTAGGCGAGCTCGCCACGGCCACACTTAGCAACCAGTGCTCACGCCGCTGCTGGCTCGTCGCGCAACACAGGACCGATATGCCATCCCGCATGACAGCGCAAGGCGACGACGCGTCCTCCGACGCGGAGCTCGCGAACGCCTTCCTCTGCGGCGATCGCGCCGCCTTCGAGGCGATTTACAACCGATACAGCCCGGCCATCCGGCGGCAGTGCACCAAAGTCCTTCGACATCCGACCGACGTCGATGAGGCCGTCCAGCGCACCTTCACCCGACTGATGTCGCGGCTCGGGAGTCTTGCAGACACCTCGAACCTGCTGCCGTACCTCCACACGACCGCGCGCTGGGCCTGCCACGATGTGCGCGCTGGCCACAGCCCCGGGCCGGTCACGCACGTCCTCGATGGGCGAGCCGCTGCAGCGCTGGTAGACCCGGTGGACGTAGCCCACGACGTCGAACGCGAGCTAAGCGCACGCACCGTGCTGGCCGACATCACTGCGTCACAGGCGTCTCTGCTCCACGAGCGGTACCTCCAGGACAAGCCAGTCGCACAGATGGCGGCCGAGCGAGACGCGACTGCGGCCTCGATCTACGTGATGCTTACACGCGCCAAGTCAGCTGCACGTCGCGCCGCCCAGTCCCGCGGCATTCACGGCGTAGTTCCGGTCGGGATCCCCGTCCGCTGGCGCCATTCGGCCGAGAGGTGGGCGCCTAGCACCGTCGCCCTGCTGGAGAGTGGGTCGATGGCGGCCGCGGTCGCCGCGGTCGCCATCGGGGCCGCCTCGTTCCCGATCTTCGTTCCGAGCACCTACGCCCACTATCTGGCCGCTATCGAGTCGACCGAACCCGAACACACACGTGCGAGCGACATCGCAACGGTCAACGTCACACAGCGAGACGACGCACTCGGCCACCTGCACGCCCGCCTCTCCGACGCGCTGCCAGCAGTCGGCGCTGCAGAAGGTGCCCGCAACATCGGCACCCCACCGGAACGTCGCGGCGGCGCGGACGTTGTCAGACGGCCGGTGAGGGTCGGGCTGACCGGCGCGAGCGGGGGGTTAGACGCCACCGTAGGCACGGGAGGCGAAAGCTCGTCGGCCGGCGCCGAACGCCAAGCAGAGCCGTACGACCAGTACGACGTCTCTCTTGGCAACCAGACACCAGTCCGGTTCGAGGAAGGCGTGGACGCCCCCCATGCAGCCCAAGACACCGGGATCTGCGAGGCTCTCAGCGATGGCCTGATGCTGCGCTGCTCGAAGGGCTGACCCAGGCTCCACCGTCGCGGCGGGCACGCTCAAGCACGGCAACGAGCGCTGCAGGCTCCGACACCGCTGGCAGGTGACCCGCATCCAGCTCGTACGCCACCAGCCCCAGCCTGTCGGCCGCGACACGCCGCTGCATCGCGGGTGAGAAGAAGCGGTCACGGATGCCGAGGATGAACGCCGTCCGCACGTCCGGCCACGCATCCAGCGGCCACGGCTCAAACACGGGAGCCGCCACCTGCCGCCGACGGTGCGCCTCGGCCGCCTCCCCGACATCTGGGAGATGCTCGCGACGGCCACCGTCGGCCACCGCGGCCCGCCCGGTGGCCGACGCTGCGACGTTGTCCCACCAGTCCGCAGCCCGCTCGCCCGGCGCTGGCGTCATGGCGCACAGCAAGATCAACAGGTCCACACGCGTCCGCGCGCACGCGATCGGCGCCGTCACCCCCGCGAACGACTGCGCCACGACCACGACCTTCGTGCCCGGTGGCACGCCACACGCGGTAACGATCACGTCCGCGGACGCCTGCAGCCCCGCAGCCTCGTCATCACACGGCAGCTCGACTACAACGACCTCGTGCCCGAGCGACTCCAGCAGCGGCGTCACGCGGTGCCACTCCCACGCCGAACCGCCGGCGCCGTGCACAAGCACGTACCGGGTCGGGGCGTGCGGATCCTCGGCCATGCCCCAGACGCTAGGGCAGCAGCTGAGTCCCGCACGCAACGCGCCGTGGCCAGCCCCGACGCCTGACCCGCGGTCGCTTTAGGACAGTCGCTCAAACACGGCGGCCAGACCTTGCCCGCCACCGATGCACATGGTCTCAAGCGCGTAACGGCCGTCGCGGCGATCTAGCTCGTGGAGCATGCTGGCCAAGATTCGCATACCGGTCGCCCCGATGGGGTGGCCGAGGCTGATGCCACTGCCACGCGGGTTCAGCCGATCGTCGGTCGCGTCCACGCCCCACATACCCAGAACGGCCAGCACCTGCGCAGCGAAGGCTTCGTTCAGCTCGATGAGGTCGAGGTCCGCGAGCGTGATGCCGGCGCGGCCCAGCGCAGCGGCGGATGCCGGCACGGGCCCGATGCCCATGCGGGACGGATCGACCGCGCCGACGCCCCAGCTGACAAGCCGTGCCATCGGTCGCAGTCCCATCGCCGCGGCGCCCTCGATCGTGGTCACAACGCAGGCCGCCGCACCGTCGTTCTGCCCGCTGGCGTTGCCCGCGGTGACCGTCGCGTCCGGATCAGTCCGGCCGAACACCGGGCGGAGCTTGGCCAGCGACTCCATCGTGGTGCCGCGCCGGACGTGCTCGTCGGTGTCGTGCACCGTGGACACGCCTTTGCGGTCGGTGGTTGTGAACCCGACCACCTCGTCGACGAACATGCCCGTATCGATGGCTGCGGCGGCACGCCGGTGTGACTCGACGCTGAACGCGTCTTGCGCCTCGCGGGTGATGGACTGCTCGCGGCGAAGGTTCTCGGCCGTCTCGATCATCCCGCCATCGACCGGGTGCAGCTTCCCGCCCGCGGTAACGCGGCCGCGTGCGAGCCGGTCCAGCAGCACCTGGTCTCCGTTGCCCCCCCAGCGGGTCAACGCGTAATGCTCGACTTGGCTCATCGACTCGGCACCACCGGCGACCACCACGTCCATCACGCCGGTCTGGACCCGCATCGCCGCGTCCAGCACAGCCTGAAGCCCGCTGCCACAGCGACGGTCAACCTGGAGCCCCGGCACCGTGATGGGCCAGCCGGCATCCAACGCCGCCTGCCGACCGATCGCCGGATGCTCGCCGGACGGGTAGCCGTTGCCGAGGATGACGTCCTCGACGCGCGCGGGGTCGAGGCCACGGTCCACCAACGCCCGCAGCACGCGCGACGCGAGGTCCACGGCCGGCACGTCCTTGAACATCCCACCGAATCGCCCGACGGCGGTTCGCACGGGCAGGCAGATGACAGCGTCACGCATCACGGGCTCCAAGGTCGGCGCCCGCGGAGGCTACGCGCGCCCCGCCACCCGTCCGTTCTGTGAGGGAGGACGCGTCAGATCATGGGCAGCAGCGGGCGCTCAGCGGCAGCGATGCGGCCACCGCCAAGCAGGCGCTCGTCGTCCGCGTCGTACACGGCGCAGGACTGACCCACAGCCACGCCGTGGAACGGCTCGGTAACGCGAACCCGAACCGACCCGGTGTCGGTGCGCTCGACCTCGCCGATGTGCGTGGCGCCATGGGCTCGGACCTGCACCTGGACCGGCCCGATCGGGACGCCTGCGGCCTGCCAGATGACGTCCTCGAGCTCCATCCATCGGGTTGCCAGCGCCGCGCGGGGGCCGACTATGACGCGCTGCGCCTCGGGGTCCACGTCGACCACGAAACGCGGCTCGTGGTGCTGTAGTCCGAGCCCCCGTCGCTGGCCGACGGTGAACCGCCACGTGCCGTCATGGGCGCCCAGCACGGTGCCGTCGACGTCGACAACCTCACCCGGAGCCGGTTTGAGCGCGCCGGCGAGGTAGCCCGCGGTGTCACCGTCCGGGATGAAACAGACGTCGTAGCTGTCAGGCTTGCTTGCAACCCGTAGCCCGCGCGCGGCGGCGAACGCGCGCACCTCGTCCTTGGTCAGCTCGCCGACGGGTGTGCGCAGCATGGCGAGGTCGTCGGGGCCGTGCACGTGCAGCACGTAGCTCTGGTCCTTGGCGCGGTCGACCGCGCGGCGCAGCGCCGGCGTCCCGTCCGCTGCCACCTCGATGCGGGCGTGATGCCCGGTCGCCAGCGCATCGAAGTCCAGCGAGCGAGCGCGCGTCAGCACGGCACCGATCTTCACGTGCGCGTTACATGCGACGCACGGGTTGGGCGTCACACCGGCCTCGTAGCCGGCGGCGAACGGCTCTTGCACCCGTGTACGAAACACCTCACGCAGATCCCACACGTGGAACGGCACATCCAGCACCTGCGCGGTGCGCCGTGCGTCCTGCGCGTCGTCCAAGCCGCAGCAGCCCTGCCCTGGCACATCGTTGGCGACGTCCGCGAGGCGTAGGTGGACCGCGGTCACATCATGGCCCTCTTCGACCAGCATCGCTGCGGCCACCGCCGAATCGACCCCACCTGACAGCGCGACCAGCACCCGACTCATAGGAATCCTCCGCCGCTCGCACGCAGCTGTGTTACGACGGTACGGATGCGGTCCGCAGCGGTCACGATCTCGGCGGAGGTCGTGCCGCGGCCCACGGTAAGACGCAGAGTGGCATCCGCGCCCACGCCACAAGCCAACAGCACCGGCGAGGCCGCCGTGGTCCCAGTTGCGCACGCCGTACCGGCCGAGGTGTGGACGCCACACGCGTCCAGCGCGGTCGCCAGCGCCTCGGGGTCAACGCCGTCCACGGACAGGTGCAGGTGGGACGCAAGCCGGAACGCTGCGTCCACCGGAACGGTGGGGCGCATCCCCGCGACATCCATCAGAGCCGTCGCCAACGCCGAGGTATGGGTGGCGCACCGCGCCGCGTGCGCCGGCCGCTCGGAGACCGTCATCTCGAGCGCGACAGCCATCGCCCACGCGAGCGCTGCTGGCTGCGTGCCCGACCGCAGGCCGCGCTCCTGACCGGGGCCATCGACCATCGGTCGTACCGGAACGTCGCGCGGCAGAACAGCGATGCCGATCCCAACCGGCGCTCCAAGCTTGTGTCCAGACAGCGCCAACGATCCGACGGGAGGAACCTCCCCACAGACGACAGCCTGCACGGCGTCACTGTGCACCGGGACCCCGCGCTCGACCACGGCCGCTGCGAGTCCTGCGTGTTGTCGCACGCCCAGCTCGCTGTCGGCGGCCGTGACGGCAACCACGGCGGTGTCCTCGCCGATCGCATCGAGGACGGCGTGGACCGCAACCGGTGCAACGCCCTCCGGCGGCACCGTCGTGACGCGGGCGCCCTCGTGGGCCGCCAGCCACGCCACCGCGTCCGACACCGCTGGATGCTCGACGCCCGACACCACGATGTGCCGCCGGCCGTGCTCGGCGGCGGCACGGAACGTGCCGAGGACCGCAAGCTGATCCGCCTCGGTCCCACCCGACGTGAAAACCACCTCGTGCGGCGAGCGACCCAGCGCTGCGCTGATCAGCTCGCGGGCTTCCTCGAGCACAGTCCGAGACGAACGACCACCCGCGTGCCCGGCACCAGGGTTCCCGCCGCAACGCGCGGACGCATCAAGAAACGCCGCCATGACCTCAGGACGCGTCGGCGTCGAGGCTGCGTAGTCGAGGTGGATCGGTTGCATCGGTGCCTATGGTGCCGGACCGATCGCAGCACGCGCGCCGCGTACGGTGCGGCTCCCCCATACGCAGGACAGCTGATGCCCATCGAGGACGTGATCGGCGGACAGCCGTGGCCACCAAAGCCGGTCCGGGTCGTGCCGTTAGATCTCGACGCCGGCGTGGTCGCAGGCCACCGACTGTGGGTGCGTTCCATCGAGTGCTGGGGCGGGTGGATGGACGTCCGCGTCGCCCGGGTCGACGAGACCGGCGAGCGACCGCTCCCCCGCCGCCTGCCTCCACCCGGGGCGTGGCAGGCATGGCTCGACGGCGAGCCGTTGACGGTCGCCGACGCGGTCGGGCGCGGCGACCGGCGATTCTCGGACGGCGAGCTGCGCCTGCGTCCGGGCCTGCCGACGCTCGGTGGCACGTTGACGCTCACCGCCGAGCTTCTCCCGGGCGAGGTGCTGCGCATCGACGTGCCGATCCCATCGGCCTAAGCCTCGGGCTGGTTTATCGGACGTCGATGAACGGTGTGCCCGCGGCCTCGACGGCAGCTTCAACAACGCTGGCATCTTGCATGAGCCGGACGGACCCGGGCGCGACGCCGGTTGCGAGGCGCAGCTTCTCTGCCATCTCGCGGGCTTGCTCCTCTGTCACCTTCCCGCCAAGCTCGAGCACGTACGTCTCTGTCTCACCCTTGCACAGCAGCTCGACTCGCCATGCGGTGACCGATGACGCCTGCATCTCGATAGCGATCGCACGCAGGTCAAGCGTCGTCTTCGTGCCCGCGTGATCGAGCTCCGGCTGCCACCGACCTGGCGTGATCGGGCCCACGACACGCGGCACGGTGCGGTTGCAGGCGGGACACGCCTCGGTGGTAAGCCCACCAACCTCGACTCCGGTCCGGAAGCGGAGCAGCGTCGTGCCGGTCCAGCCAAGCGACGTCACCGTGAGGTCGCCGCTGCCGTCTGTCGGCTGCCCCGTCGTGCCGTCCAGCACCTCGAGGATCTCAAGGTCGGGCATGGTGTGCAGGCCGGTTGCGCCCTCAAGGCACTCGGTCCAGATGCCGCGATGCACGTTCGGCGCCCACACCGACCTGACGACCAGCTCGGACTCGAGCGCACCGGCGGTGCGCCAGGCAGCCTTGATGGCGGCGCGGGTTTCATCGCCAACTGGCGGGCCAACAAGCAGCACGGCCACGACACGCGACACGTCCTGGTCGGCCTCGTGCAGCGCCTCTGCCCAGGCGATGGCGTCGTCGGGGAGGCACGCGACCGCGGTCGTCGGCATCAGCCCGAAGGCCTCCAGACAGCCCGCAAGGCCCTGGCCATGGCCGCGCGGATGCAGTGCCAGCATCGAGCTGCCCATCGCGAGCGCGTGGACAGACCAGAACTCGGCCGATGGGCCAGCCGGGACAGCGGAAACCAGGTAGTCATGGTCGCCGAGGCCGAGCAGTGACGCGGCGCGAGCGCCGACGCGGTGCTGACGGTCAAGGTCGGCGCGGCTGGAGGCCACGGCAAGCTGGTCGGCGGCCCCGCCGCGGGTGACGTGAATCGACTTGAACTCGCGCAGCAGCAGGTCACGTTTCCCTGCGCGCTGGTCGCCACCGATGCCGCGCGCGATACGCAGCAGCAGCGAGGCGGACGCGACCGCCTTGACCTGATTCTCGGTCGGACGCTGCACGAGGCGCGTGCCGCCGCTCGTGGCAACCTGCCCCTGGAGGCTCGGCGGGATGCGGAGCAGCTCCCTGCGTGTCACAAGATCACCAGGCGCGAGACCAAGGCCGTTCACGATCCCCGACCAGTGCGGGGCGAAGGTGACCGCACCCGGCAGCCAGTCCGCCAGCGCGAGCTCCTCGACGCGTGCCTGCTCGACCAACGAGCGGCGATCCCAAACAGCCGTCACGGTGTCCGTCCCAGTTTTGATGTCATGTCAGGTCGGGCGAAGGGTAGGCCCGACGTCGGGTGGTCGCTGACGTATGGCACCGCCACGCCGACACGACGAGGCCCACCGTCAAACAGACGGTGGGCCTTGGCGTTGGTCATCTGACCCAACGAAGGGTGTTAGCCCTTGCGCTTCTTGATCTCTTCGATCAGCTTCGGCACGACCTGATACAGGTCGCCGACGACCCCAAAGTCGGCGATCGAGAAGATCGGCGCCTCGGAATCCTTGTTGATCACAACGATGTGCTGCGAGGTCTGCATGCCAGCGCGGTGCTGGATGGCCCCTGAGATGCCGTTGGCGAGGTACAGCGACGGCGCGACCGTGCGACCCGTCTGACCGATCTGCGCACGGTGCGGATACCAGCCCGCGTCCGTCGCGGCGCGCGAGGCGCCGACACCGGCACCCAGCGAGTCCGCCAGCGCTTCGATCAGCTCGAAGCCGGACTCCTCACCGAGGCCACGGCCACCGGAGACGACGATGGCCGCCTCGCCGATGTCCGGACGGTCGCCACCAGAAACCTTCTCGACCGAGGTGACAACCGACGCCTTGGCAAGCTCGGAGAGCTCGACCTCGAACTCCTCGATCTCGGCCTCGTCGCCGTCCTCGCCAACGGGGAACGCGTTGGCTGCGATGCCGAAGAACGCCACCTTGCCCGGCGCGACCTTCGACTTGGTGATCAGGTCACCACCGAAGACCTCCTTGGTGGCGACGATCGAGCCGTCTTCGACGTCGAGACCGGTGCAGTCGGTGATGACACCACCGTCGAGCCGGATAGCGAGGCGTGCCGCAACATCCTTGGTGTGGTTGGTCGAGACGAAGAAGATCGCCGCAACATCCTTCGCACCGTGCAGCTGCTGGAGCGCCTCGACCTTCGGGAGGGTGACAAAGCCGTCGGCCTCCTCCGAGTCCCACCACTGCAGGGTGTCGGCACCGGCGGCGCCGATGGCCTCGGCAGCGTCATCGCCATCCTCGCCGAGCCACACCGCGGTGACGCTCGCACCAAGGGAGTCAGCGACGCCCCGAGCCGCGGTGACGGCCTGCAGCGAGGTCTTGCGCGGGGTCCCGTCAGAGTGGTCGATCAGAACAAGAATCTCACTCATATCTGTTCCTTCATGAAGTCTGTGCCGTCAAGCGGCGCGTGTCTGCAGCTCATCGTCTGCCCCGTCCCGAGCCCGGCATCGCGCTGGCGTCCGGGGCTGCCCCGGCGGGGGGCAAGGGGCTGACCCCTCGAGGGGTCAGATGAACTTCTTCTCGGCGAGCCAGTCTGCGAGGGCTGCGGCGGTAGCGCCGTCTCCCTCGTCTTCGACGATGGTCCCAGCCTCCTTGGGCGGACGCGGGGTGAACTCGTACATCGTGGCGGCGGCGGCGCCTGCGCCGACCTCCTCCGGCGAGACGCCCAGGTCGGCAAGCGACTTGACGTCGAGCGGCTTGGATTTCGCAGCCATGATCCCCTTGAAGGTGGGGTAGCGCGGGTCGTTGATGGCTTCCACCACCGAGATCACGGCGGGGAGCGTGGACGTCACAACGTCCCAACCCTCCTCGTGCTCGCGGTGCACGGTGACGGTGTCGCCGTCGATCTCGAGCTTGCGCGCGTACGTCAACGACGGGATACCGAGCAGCTCGGCGACGGCGGCCGGCACGAGGCAGGTGCGCGCGTCGGTCGACTGATTACCGAAGATGACGAGGTCGAACTCCTCGGCCTCCAGCGCCTTGGCGATCACGCGAGCGGTGCCCAGCGCGTCCGAGCCGGCGACGCCGTCATCGGTGATCTGAATCGCACCGTCAAGGCCGTACGACAGCGCCTTGCGGATGATCGACTGCGCGTTCTCCGGGCCCATCATGAGGACCTTGACCTCGGCGCCGGACGACTCCTTGAGTCGCACAGCTTCCTCGATGGCGAACTCGTTCACCGGGCAGAGGACTGCCTCACCGGCGTCACGGTCGACAGTCTTGTCGTTGGGGTCGAGCTGCTTGTCGCCGGCGGTGTCCGGGACGCGCTTAACGGGGACGATGACCTTCACGGGTGGGAGCCTTCCTCGTGGGCGTCGAGCCGATGCCCCAGCAGGGGCGAAGTCAGCTCGATGGGAGCGGCGAGACGGCACCACAGGCACCGTCCGGCCTCACCATTAGATTTGGAGCGGGCGCTCAAAGTCAAATCCTCCGGGCCCTCTGAGCGGCCCGCTGACATGCGTGAGGACCGGCCGCACGGACAGGCCCGCAGACGCGCTCGACCGGCACTGTGACCACAGCACGGCGCTCGAGCTCTGTCGCTGATACTCGAGCCAGCGAGAAGACCGGGATCTTCCCGTGTTGGCTCGGCTGGGACAGACCGGGCAGGCTGTCGCCCCACATCCTCGACCGAGCCGGAGCCACCATGGCCGTCACCCGCATCGATCAGATCGCCATCGCGGTCGACGACCTCGACGTGGCGCTGGAGTACTGGGAACGGGTGTTTGGGCTGGTCCCCGAGCACCGCGAGCTGGTTGAGAGCGACGGCGTCGAGGAAGCGATGATCAACGTCGGCGGCGTGTACATCCAGCTGCTGCAGGCGACGCGCGAGGACTCCCCCATCGCCCGCTACCTCGCCAAGAACGGCCCGGGTCTGCACCACCTTGGGTTCGGAGTGTCCGATATCAACGAAACGCTGGTGCAGCTACGCGACGAGAACGTCCGACTCATCGATGAGGAGCCCCGTCGTGGCGGCGGCGGCCACACCGTCGCCTTTGTGCACCCCAAGGGGACCACCGACGGCGGCGGGATCTTGGTCGAGCTGATCGACGACAGCGACCACTGAACGGCGCCGCCCGTCTGCCCGCTCGCGACACGTGGGCGGGCGGACGGGCTACCGTTCGACTCGGAACGCGGAGAGGCGACCCGGTGGCGATGTTTGACCGCGTCAAGGCATGGTTCAAGGGTGATAACCCGGGCCGCCGCGCGCCTTCACCGTCTACGGCCGCAGCTTCAAAGGTCTCCACCAAAGAGATCGAGGCCTTCCTCGACTCCCGCAACGGTGTTGAAGCGTTCATCGAGCCCAAGACCGCTATCTACTCGACCACGCTGCTGCTGGTTGCGGCCGATGGCGAGTACCTGCGCCGCCCCATTCGTGATCGCGACCAGGCCAGCAAGGTGTGCGAGACACGCGGCGTGCCGCTGTACGACGCGGCGAAGGTGGGCTATCCGAAGCGGATGCGCGATTACGATCAGGGCATCAAGCGCGACACCGTTGACCTGTCGGAGCTACCGCCGTGGCCTGGCGATGACGCGGACCCGAGCGCCTGAGCGTGCGACGTCCGTCGCAGCGGCTCTGCGGCTACGACCCTGCGACGCTCGCGTAGCGTGCTGTGTTCGCGCCCGTCAGGAACCCATATGACCAGCATCCCCGCTGCGATGTACGCCGCCCGTCTCCACGCCCTGCCCGTCGATGGCAACCTCCCCGACGTCCGGGTGGAGGAGGTCGACGTCCCGACTCCCGGACCGGGCGAGGTGCTGGTCAAGGTGCTCGCGTGCGGCATCTGCGCCAGCGATCTTCACGTGGTCATGGGTGTCACGCCGGCCGGCGCGCTGCCGCAGACGCTCGGCCATGAAGCCGTCGGCGACGTCGCGGCCCTCGGCGAGGGTGTCACGGACTGGCAGGTGGGCGACCGCGTCGCGGTGCTGCCTGCCTGGGCGTGCATGACGTGCCCGTACTGCGTTGGCGGTCGCGAGAACCTGTGCCGCAACCTGAAGGTTCCAGGCGTTGATGTGGACGGGGCACAGGCCGGTTACACCCTTGCCGATGCCCGGGTGCTCACACACATCCCACGGTCCGTGCCGGTTGAGCAGGCTGCCATCCTCGTGGACGCCGTCGCGACCCCGTACCACGCGATGAAGCGCGCTGGCGTGACAGCCGGGACCACCGTCGCGGTCATCGGGCTCGGTGGGCTGGGCATGCATGCCGTTGCGCTGTGCAAGCTGGCCGGCGCCACCGTCATCGGCGTGGACATCGACCCCGTCAACCTCGAGCGCGCGATCGAGTGGGGTGCGGACCACGTCGTAGACGCCTCCGACGGCAAGGCCGCCCGGGCTGTGCGCGCGCTCACCGGTCTCGGTGTGGACCGCAGCCTCGAGTTCGTCGGCAGCAACGCCACCATCGATCAGGCCATCAAGATGCTGGCCCCCGGCGGGCGTGCCGTCATCGTCGGCCTGACGCCGGAGGCGCTCCAGACCCTGCCATCCGCCCTCATCGTCGCCAACGAGCTCGAAGTCGTCGGCTCGTTCGGATCCACGATGCAAGAGGTCAACGAGCTGATCGACCTGCTCGATAGCGGCCGCCTTGACCTGACCCGTTCGGTCACGCACACCTACGGCATCGAGCGCTTCAACGACGCCCTGATGCAGCTCGCAGACCGACGCGACAACCCCATCCGAATCGTCATCACGCACTGATACGCGGCCGGCACGCGTGCAGCCAGTGCGGTGGTCTGCAGCCTGTGCAGCTGCGAGCTTCAGGCCATAATCGATGCCACACACGACGACGCCCCGCCGGATGGGCGGGGCGTCGTGCGATGGACGTGGCGTCAGGCCTGCGTGATCTTCACCGAGCTGATGATGACGTCCTCGACAGGCTTATCGCCCGCCGCGGTGCGAACCTTGGCGATCGCGTCGACGACGTCGAGGCCATCGGTGGCCATGCCGAAGACGGTGTACGCCGGCGGCAACGCGTAGTCCGCGTGCATCACGAAGAACTGGCAGCCGTTGGTGTTGGGGCCAGAGTTCGCCATCGCCATCGTGCCGCGCGGGTAGCCGTGGCTCTTGGCCTTCGCGGGCTCGTCGTTGAACTTGTAACCGGCGTCGCCGGTGCCCGGACGACCCTTGGAGGCGCCGAACGCATCGCCGCCCTGAATCATGAAGCCGGGGATGACGCGGTGGAAGATGGAGCCGTCGTAGAAGCCGTCGTTCGCGAGGAACACAAAGTTGTTCACGGTCGCGGGGCTGCCGGAGGCGTACAGCGTCGCGGTGATGTCACCGTGGTTGGTGCTGATCACGGCTGTGTAGCTGGCGTCGGTGTCGATCGCCATCTCGGGCGGGGCGTCATACTGGTTGACCACGGGAGTTCCTGTCAGAGGTGGTGGAGGGCGCGACAGTAGGGGCCAAGGCCCGGTGCTTGCCCACGGCGTGCGCCCGAAGGACGCAGCTGATGGCGACCCACGCGTCGAAGCTGAGCCGCAGCGAGCTCAGCGCTCGATGGACACCGAGAGGATGATGACCGGGTCGACCGCCTGGTCACCAGCCGACGGACCCACAACGATCTGGTCGACGATGTCCATGCCCTCCGCGACCTCACCGAAGACGGTGTACGCCGCCGACAGCGCGTAGCTGGGGTCCTTCTGGACGATGAAGAACTGTGATCCGTTGGTGTTGGGGCCCGCGTTCGCCATCGCGACCGTGCCGCGCGGGTATCCACCCTCGTCGCGCACCAGCTGCTCGGCGAGCGTGAGCTCGTCGTTGAACTGATAGCCCGGCATCTTCTGCTCGCAGGCCGCGTCGACACATCCGGTGCCGGTGCCGGTCGGGTCCCCACCTTGAATCATGAAGTCCTCGATGACCCGGTGGAAGCCGACGCCGTCGAAGTAGCCATCCTCGGCGAGCGCAACGAAGTTGCTAACCGTCACCGGGGCCGCAGCTGCGTTGAGCTGCATCACGACCGTGCCACAGCTGGTGACCATCGTCGCCGTCACCGTGTCGACACCCGTCAGGTCCACCGTCGGCTGCGTGGTGTACGGCGTGTCGCGCGGCGTCGGCACGTCATCGCCTGGAGCTTCGCAGGGGGATGCCGCCACGGCGGCCGGGGTGGCCCCGTCCGACGACCCCAACGAGCTGTCCGAGCTGTCCGAGCTCTCCGAGCTGTCCAAGGTTGAGGTCGAGCCATCAAGGCTGAAAGAGGACGCGTCCTCGACAGCGTCCGACATCGTCGGACCGTCATCTGCGCCACCTCGCAGCAGCGTCACCCCGCCGAACACGACGGCGCCGACGACTAGGACAGCGACCAGCACGACCACCAGCGCCGTGGCGCGCTTCTTCTCAGCTCGCTCGTCAGCTCGGTGGGCACGCGCCCGCTCTAGCTCTTTATCGTGCGTCGACTTGGCCATCAGGCACCTCCGGGGACGAGTGGAGGCTACCGACGGGTGGGCGTGGCGACTGCACGGTCGGATCTCAGACTCCGTCGACCCGTCCGCGGCGCACCGCATGCCGCCAGCAGTGCTGATGCCAGTGCCGCCGGCGCTCCGCATCGTGTGCAGGCCACGCCACCACATGGCCGACACGTACGGCTATCTCGCCCCCACACTCGGGGCAGATGTACGACTTGAGGGCCCGAGGTGCCGGCATGAACCTGACATCGAAACCGTCGAAACCCGGCGCGAGAGTCACTCGCCTACCCCGGCCAACAGCAGCACGACAGCGAAGGATTCATCGCTGCCGTCCCACAGCTCGCGTACCAGCTCTGTGCCTGCGGCTTGCACCAGATATCGCAACGCGCGCGTCACGACCCACAGATCATCTAGCTGACCGATAACCGGCACGTCAGGGATGAGGTCCAGCGGACTGACCGCGTACACCGCCGCTGCCCCCGCGAACAGCTTCGCCCGCGTGGGCACGCGCGGATCACGCGCCACGCGTCCCAGCAGCTTGACCACGTCAAGGAGGAACGATGGGATGCTGTCGACGCGTCGCAGCGCTTCAATCGCTCGACGGAGAGCCGCGGTCTTGCCGAGCATGACAGATCCTCAGGTGCAGGTGGTGTGGCAGCCCGGGCGACGCACGGCCACCGGTCGATTCAGTAGACGTAGAAGCCGCGACCAGCCTTACGGCCGAGGAAGCCCGCGTCGACCATATGACGAAGCAGATCAGCGGCCTCGTACGACGGCTCACGGAACTCGTGGTGCAGCGTTTCGATGATCTTCAACGTCACGTCAAGCCCGACGATGTCCATCAGCTGGAACGGGCCAACCGGGTAGCCGCAGCCCAAGCGCATCGCGGTGTCGATCTCCTCAGCCGTCGCGTAGTGCGACGCGAGCATCTTGACCGCGTCGTTGAGGTACGGGAACAGCAGCGCGTTCACGATGAAGCCGGCGCGGTCGGGGCAGTGCACCGCAACCTTCTGGATCTTCTCGATGAACGCCCGGCTGTCCTCGGTGACGTCAGCCTCGGTGCGCACCGTCGGGACGATCTCGACCAGCTTCATGATCGCGGCCGGGTTGAAGAAGTGCAGACCGATGAACTTGTCGGGGCGACCCGATGCCATCGCGCACTCGATCACCGGCAGCGACGAGGTGGTCGAGGTGATGATGCAATCTTCGCGCAGCATCGGCGTCAGCTCGGCGAACAGGCCGCGCTTGATCTCGAGGTCCTCGGCGATGGCCTCGATGATGAGGTTGCAGTCGGCGAGGTCCTGCAGGTCGTGGGTCGGCTTGATCCGGGCGACGGTGGCAACCATCTCCTCCTCGGTCATGCGACCCTTGCTGACCATGCGCGCCATCGACTTGCCAGCGGCGGCCGCGACGGCTTCGGCCTTCTCCTTGGAGCGGCCACGCACCACAACATCGAAGCCAGCCTTCGCGCAGACCTCGGCGATACCCGACGCCATCGTGCCGGTACCGATCACTCCGATGGTTGTCCAGCCGCTGATGCGGTCAAGATCAACAGGCGTCTTGCCATCCGGGGACGGCAGGGGGCGCGAGGACCCCGGCTCTTGGTAGGTGTAGAACCCGCGACCGGCCTTGCGGCCGGTGAAGCCGGCGCTGATCAGCTGGTTCAAGATCGGCTTCGGAGCGAAGCGGGTGTCGGAGAACTGCTCGTGCACGGCGTCCATGATCCCGACGAACGTGTCCAGCCCCACCAGGTCGGTCAGCGCGATCGGGCCCATCGGGAGGCCGGCGCCGAAGCGCATCGCGGCGTCGATGTCGTCGGCCGTGGCATAGCCGGTCTCGACCATGCCAACGGCTTGGTTGAGGTAGGGAAACAGCAGGTGGTTGGCGATGAACCCGCGGCGGTCGCCAGCCGTGACCGGCGTCTTGCCGATCGAGGCAGCGAACGCCTTGGCCTGCGTGACAACGCTCTCGTCGGTCACGACGGTGCGCACCAGCTCGATCAGCTCCATCACCGGGGCGGGGTTGAAGAAGTGGAACCCAAGCACGCGGTTGGGTCGCTTGGTGTGGACCGCCATGTCCATCACCGGCAGCGACGAGGTGTTGGTGGCGATGATCGCATCTTCGCGGGCGACGGCATCGATCTTGCGGAACGCGTCCTGCTTGAGCGCGAGGTCCTCGGGCACCGCCTCGATGATGAGGTCAGCGTCCGACAACGTCGAGTAGTCGGTCGAGCCGGTGATGCGCGCGAACGTCACATCGGCGTCTGACTGCTCGATCTTGCCGCGTGACACCAGCCGGTCCAAGGTCGCACCGATGCGAGCGCTGCCGCGCTCGACGGCCGCGTCGTTCATCTCGATAAAGCGCACCTCGTAGCCGTGGCTCGCGATGATCTGTGCGATGCCACCGCCCATGGTGCCGCAGCCGACGATCCCGACGGTCTTAATCGTGTCGCTCACTGATGTCTCCTAGTCGTCGACCGCAGGCTAGGGGCGAACCCCACACGGCAGCGAAACGGCCTCAGCCGGTGACGGTCGCGGCAGCGAATGTCAGCTGGACGATGTTGAAGGTGGCATGCGCCACGATCGCCGTTACGAGGTTGCGCTCACGGTGGAACGCCACGGCGAACACGAAGCCGACCGTGGCAAGTGCGAGCAGGAACACGACTGCCTCGCCACGGAAGGGCACATACACCTCCACGTGCACCACGGCGAACACAACAGAGCTCACAACGGCGCCGGGCAGCCAGCCGATCCGGCGGCCCAACGACTGAAACAGCACCGACCGGAACGTCAGCTCCTCCAGCAGCGGCGCCATCAATCCCGCCAGCAGCAGCGTGAGGACGAACGCACCGCCAGTCAGCATCTCGGGCTCAAGCAGGGACTGCCCGACATCCTCGGCCTCGACGAACGGCAACGTGCCGACGTACACGATCAGAAACGACGCCATCAGCGCGACGAAGCCCCACAGCACCCCGTTCCCCACGTGACGCAGCTGCAGCCGTTGCGATCCAAGCAGCCGCCACGAGATCTTCCCGCGACCGGCCAGCCACGCCAACGAACCGGCCATCGTCACTGACACGATCACGACCAGCGTCGCCCCGAGCGAGGCGCCGGCGAGCGCCGCTACGTCTACTCCCGCGGCGCGCATCACCGTGAACACCACGATCCCGAGCAGCGTCTGGCCGATAAGACTCCAGGCGACCAGCACCAGGCCATCACCCACCGACACGTCCAAAAGGTGGTCCTCGCCCGGGCGCGTCATCGGATCGGACCAGGGGTTCGCGCGCCGATCCTCCGACGGAGGGGGCGCGCTCGATCCGGTGGGCGTTTGGATCGTCACAACGAGCCTCCAGCGCGATGCGCGAGCAGCAGGGCGAGAGCGGCGCCAACCAGCGCCGCGAGAAGCGTGACGATGGCGAGGCCGACCGGGTCGGGGCGCGTTGCCGGCGTGTCCGGCGAGATCGTCGTCAACGCGGAGGATGCCACCGCGACCGAGGGGGCGCGCACCACGACCGCTGCAGGCGTGCCGGCACGGTCCCCCGCCTCGTCGATGGCGACGACCGCGACGCCGTAGCTGCCCGGCGCGATCGGGGCGGCACCCGGCCCATCGAGCGTCACGTCCAGCGCGTGGCGGCCGGGACCGACGATGCCGGCCGGCTGGGTGGCCACCACGGAGCCGGCTGCGTCAGTGACGACAACCTCCAGCTCCACATGCTTGTTCACGACCGTCTCGAGCGTGACGACCTCGGCCGCCCACTGCAGCGGCCGTGTCGAGGTGGTCGCGTCCACGACCAGCGGCGCCCCGTAGCCCGCCGGCGCCGCCAAGCGCAGCGTGCGGTCGGGCCCGGCGATGACCTGCCACGTCCCGAGCGCGCGATCGGTCAGCACCGTGTCGCCGACCCGAACGGTGACCGGCGCGCGCGGCGTGACCGAGAGCAACGACACGTCGTCTCGCAGACCGACACGCACCGTCTCGGGCAACGTCGGCGCGATTGTCGGGGTGATCCCGCCGTAGTACGCCTCCAAGATCTGGGCCGCGGTGAAGCCTGCCTGCGCCTTGCCCAGGGCGCCGTACTGGCCCATCCCGACGGCGTGACCGAACCCCCGGCCGTCGACCGTCACCCCATCCGCAGTCGTCGTGAAGACCATCAGGCTCGACAACAACGTCGCGGGCAGACGGCCGCTGCCGCCCGCACGCGCCGAGGGGTAACGCTCGGGGTCCAGCTGCGGCGCCTCTCGGGCTACGAAGAACCGGAAGTCGCTGGCCGTGACGTCTACGACCTGACCGTTCTGCCCGGTAACTCGAACGAGGTCCTCACCGAACGCACGCGCGATCATGGTCACGTCGGCGTACGGCACAACCACCGACAGCGACTCGCCGCGCGCGAAGATCGCGTTCATGTCAGCGCGCGGGAACGTGACCTGCCAGCGATGGAACGGCGACACGTCATCGTGCGGATCGTCCACCGACTGCAGGTACGGAAAGTCACCGTCGTCCGGGAAGATCTCGACGTTGGCCTGCGTGGTCCCACCTGTGCTCGACGAGTACCGCGCGAGGATCGGCTCCCCGTCGTCGCCGACCAACACGAGGCCGCTGGTGGCTGCCACGGCGCGGGCCCACCGCCCGGCCGGGTCCGCCTCGGCGATGTCGCGGCCAGCGAACACCTGACAGGCCTGCGTGGCGCAGATGTCATAGCCCGCTGCCGCGTACGGCGCACGCCGCAGCGCCCGCCACGCGTAGCTGCGCGCCGCGATGACCTGGGCCTGCAGCGCAGCGTCCGGCCAGCTCACAGGCACCTCAGCCAAGCCCTCGAGGTATTCATCAAACGACAGCTCGTTGAGCAGGGTCAGGCCACCGCCGGCGACCCGCGACTCGAGAACTCCGACGTACCGGCGATCGTCCACCTCGAGCGTCACGCCGTCGGGAGCATCGAACTGGACTGGCCCCGAGAACACACCGAGGTCGACGGCAACGGCCGGTGATGCTGTCGCGATGATGATCGCGACCGCCAGCCCAGTGCTATGCCATCGGCGACGGTCTGCGCTCAGCACCTCAGTCACGCCGCGGTCGGCGAGTGATGTCAGCGCCGATGCCACGCATGCGCTCGACGAAGCCTGCGTACCCGCGATCCACATGGTGCACGTCACGCACCACGGTCTCGCCTGCGGCGACCAGCCCGGCAAGCACCCCAGCGGCACCTGCACGCACATCGAGACCGCTCAGCACCGCTCCGTGCAGCTTGGAGGGCCCTCGCGTCACGGCGTGGTGGCCATCCAACGCGATGTCCGCGCCCATTCGTCGCAGCTCCGCGACGAACCCGAAGCGCGCCTCGAACACGTTCTCGGTGATGCGTCCCATGCCGACCGCTTGCGTCAAGGCGACGAGGAACTGGGGCTGCAGATCTGTCGGAAAACCCGGGTAGGGCAGCGTCGCGATCGTCGTCGGGGTCAGCGCCCGCGGCGCCGACACATGCACACCACCACCGGCACGCTCGACCTGCACCCCCATCGCGCGAAGCTTCTCGAGCGGGATCCCGAGGTCGCGCGGACGCACACGCTCCAGCAGCAGCTCGCCGCCGGTGACGGCCGCGGCGACGGCGAAGGTGCCGGCCTCGATCCGGTCAGGACAGGTGGACCACTCAGCCGGTCGCAGCTCGTCAACGCCGTCGATCACAAGCGTCGACTCACCCACGCCTGTGATGCGGGCGCCCATCTGCCGCAGCATGCGGCAGATGTCCTGCACCTCCGGCTCACGGGCTGCGTTCTCAATGGTCGTCTGACCGTCCGCGCGCACCGCCGCCAGCAGCACGTTCTCGGTCGCCCCGACAGACGGGAAGTCCAGCCGCACATGCGCACCGTGCAGCCGCGGTGCCTCCACGACGACGCGGTCGCCCTCCCACGACACCTCCGCGCCCATCGCGGCCAAGCCACGTAGGTGCAGCTCGATCCCACGGGCCCCGATGTCGTCGCCCCCCGGAAGCACCAGCTCGGCACGGCGACAACGGCCGACCATCGGGCCCAACGTCGAGATAGACGCGCGAATCGCCCGGACCGCATCGGCATCTGGTCGTGCGTCGATCTCGCCGGAGGCATCGATCACACACACGCCGCCCGGTCCGTCAAGCTCGACGACCGCACCGACGCTGCGCAGCAGCTCGGCCATGACCGGGACATCGGCGATGTCGGGAACGTTACGCAGGGTTGTGCGTCCGGGAGCCAGCAGCGCCGCGCCCATCAGCTTCAAGGCCGAGTTCTTGGCGCCATGAACCACCACGGACCCACGGAGGGGGCCAGCAGCTCGGACGACGAACTCGTCCGTGGATGTGGTGGTGGCAGCGGCGATCATCGCGGCCGACGGTAGCGTCGCATCGGCACCACTCTGCGGCAGCTTGGGAGTCCGCCATGCACCGTCCGACCACCAGCATGCGGCGTGGCGCACGCTTGCTCGTGGTATTCACGGTCGCGACCGTCGCAACGTTCGCTGTGACGCCAGCCGCGAACGGCCCAGCGCCTGCCCCAGACCCGGAGCTGACGCGTCAGTGGCACCTAGGCATCATCGGTGTGCCGGCGGCCTGGGAACGCAGCACTGGCAGCGGCGTGGTGGTGGCAGTGTTGGACTCGGGTATCACTCCCGGCCCGGACCTGTCATGCCGTCGTTTCGTCGCGGAGTACGACGCGGTTACTCGTTCGCAGGTACCGGTCACCGACGTCTCCGGCCATGGCACGCACGTGGCCGGCACCATCGCCGAGTGCAGCCGCAACGGCGTCGCGGGCGCTGGGGTGGCCCCGGATGCGTTCCTCATGGACGTTCGCATCCTCGGCAGCGCCACGGGCGGCGGCGGCGAGGGCTCGTACGAGGACTTGGCAGCAGCGATTCGCTTCGCTGTTGCGCACGGCGCGTCGGTCATCAATATGTCGGTCAGTGCCGGCTGTGACGTGGCGACCCCCACCTACGCCAGCGGCTGCCGCGACGCCGACGTGGACGCGGCCATCGCCGACGCAGTAGCCCACGACATCGTGCTGGTGGCCGCGGCTGGCAACGACGCAACGGACCGTCTTTCGTACCCAGCCAATCACCCGGACGTCATCGCGGTGAGCGCAGTCGACGGTTCGCTTAACTCACCTGCGTACGGCACGACCGGCGACCAGATCGACCTTTCCGCCCCCGGTGGGGCGAACGTCGACACCGATAGCGACGGGTCGCTTGACCACGTGATGCAGGAGTCCTACGACCCGACGACTGCGACCTGGTCACTGACTGGCCTGTACGGGTCCTCGCACGCAGCCGCGCACGTCACAGGCGTGGTGGCGCTGCTCCGCTCGGCGGACCCGGCGGCCACGGCCGTCGACGTTCGGCGCATCCTCATCGATAGCAGCTGTGACCTCGGCGAGCCAGGCGATGACCCGCTGTTCGGCGCCGGGCTTTTGCAAGCTGGGCGGGCGCTTGAGCTGCTGCTAGACGGGGCACCGGCCAGTCAGTGCGCGATTCTCGGCGGCGGCACCCGTACGCAGTAGCCCGCAGCTGGCGGACAGCGTGAAGCTCCCCACAGAACACGAGCGGGCACCCGTTGGGCGCCCGCTCGTGTCGTGACTATGGAAGGGTCAGCCCTTGTGGGCTGCAGCCTTCTCGGCGGTCTGGATACGCGCCTTGGTCATACGCAGCATCGCTGGCAGCTCAAGATGCGTCTCGACACCCTTGGTCTGCATCTCCTCCAGCTGCACCAGCTGCTTGCGCTCGTGGACGACGTCAATCTCGTGCGCGAGCTCGGCTGTGTCCGCAAGGATCACCGCCGTTTCACCGCCCGAGTAGTAGACGTAGCCACGATGGACCGCGATGTGCTGACGGGTGCCATCCTCGAGATCGAGGTGCATCTCGGCGAAGTCAAGACCTGCCAAGATGGGCTGGTGACCCGGCAGAATGCCGAGCGAGCCCGTGGTGGTCGTCACGAACAGGCCAGTGGCCTCAGCCGAGTACAGGGTGCGCTCGGCCGAGACGACGTCGACGGTGAAGGTCGCCATGCTGGCTCCTCGGTGGTGACGGTGGACGTGGGGGACGTGTTGCACTGGCCCGTCGCATCGACGGGCCGCGTGCACCTCAGTCGTTGAGCTTGGCGGCCTTGCGGAGAACGTCGTCGACGCCCGCTGCGTAGCTGAAAGCCTGCTCCGGGATGTGGTCGAGGTCACCGTTGATGAGCGCCTGGAAGCCCTC
Organism: Nitriliruptoraceae bacterium; assembly: GCA_047610595.1. Lineage (GTDB taxonomy): Bacteria > Actinomycetota > Nitriliruptoria > Nitriliruptorales > Nitriliruptoraceae > JBFGFG01. The sequence continues at coordinate 26,542 of JBLFZR010000006.1, forward strand.
GATGGTGTCCTTGATCGGGACGTAAACGCCCTTCTGGCCCGTGAACTGCTCGGCGACGTTGAAGTTCTGCGAGAAGAACTGGCGTGCCTTGCGAGCGCGGGAGACGGTGATCTTGTCCTCTTCGGACAGCTCGTCAAGTCCCAGGATTGCGATGATGTCCTGCAGGTCCTTGTAGCGCTGCAGGATCCGCTGCGTTGCCGTAGCCACGTTGTAGTGGTCGGCGCCAACGATGGCCGGGTCCAGGATGCGCGACGTTGAGTCGAGCGGGTCCACGGCCGGGTAGATGCCGAGCGACGCGATGTCACGCGACAGCACCGTCTGGGCGTCAAGGTGCGCGAAGGTGGTGTGCGGCGCCGGGTCAGTGATGTCATCGGCAGGCACGTACACGGCCTGCAGCGAGGTGATCGACTTACCGCGGGTGGAGGTGATGCGCTCCTGCAGCTGGCCCATCTCGTTGGCGAGGGTCGGCTGGTAACCCACGGCCGACGGCATACGCCCAAGCAGGGTCGAGACCTCAGAGCCGGCCTGCACGAAGCGGAAGACGTTGTCCACGAAGAGCAGCACGTCCTGGCGCATCTCGTCGCGGAAGTACTCCGCCATCGTCAGCGCCGAGAGCGCGACACGCAGACGGACGCCTGGCGGCTCATCCATCTGACCGAAAACGAGCGCAGTCTTCTCGATAACGCCTGCTTCGGTCATCTCACCGAAGAGGTCGTTGCCCTCACGGGTGCGCTCACCAACACCGGCGAACACAGACACACCACCGTGGTTCTCGGCGACACGTGAGATCATCTCCTGGATGACGACGGTCTTGCCGACGCCGGCGCCACCGAACATGCCGATCTTGCCGCCCTCGACGTAGGGCTCAATGAGGTCGATGACCTTGATCCCGGTCTCGAACATCTTCGACTGTGACTCGAGCTCGTCGAACCGCGGCGCCTCACGGTGGATGGACCAACGGTCCTCCGCCTGGAACGCCTTGCGCTCTGCGAGCGGCAGGTCGAGCGGCTCGCCCAGCACGTTGTAGATGTGACCCAAGGTCGACGGCCCCACAGGAACCGTGATCGGGCCACCGGTGTCGGACACGACAGCGCCGCGCACGACGCCGTCGGTGGGCGCCATGCACACGGCGCGCACGCGATGGTCACCGATGTGCTGCGCGACCTCGGCCACGACCTCCATCTGCTGACCGTCGACGCTGCGCGTGAACTTCAGCGCGTTGTTGATTCCGGGCAGGTCACCGGGGGGGAACTCGACGTCGACCACGGGGCCGATCACGCGAATGATCCGGCCCTCGTTGACCACGGTGTCAGTGGCGCTCATCGCTGGGTCCTTCGTTGTGCTGGAGTGTGTTGGTTGCGGACGTAAGTCCGGTTCCGAAAGTCTGTGTTACTGCGTCTCGCGAGCTAGCTACTTACTTACCGCCGCTTAGGGCTTCGGCACCGCCGACGATCTCAGAGATCTCGGTGGTGATCATCTCCTGGCGTGCGGCGTTCATGACGCGCGACAGGTTCTCGATGACGTCGCCAGCGTTGTCCGTTGCGGACTTCATCGCCCGCTGTCGGGACGCGTGCTCCGACGCTGCTGACTCGAGCATCCCTGCGAAGACCTTGGCCTCGACGTAGCTCGGGATGAGCAGGTCGAGGATGGTCGCCGGGTCAGGCTCGAAGATAAATGCCGGGCTGATGACGTCTGAACCGCCAGCGAACTCGGCGCCGTCCACAGGAAGAAGCTGCAAGGCGTTGGGCACCTGCGTCAGAGCCGACTGGAAGTCGGTGTAGACCAGCCAGACGCGGTCGAGCTCACCCGCCGCGTACGGCACGGTGAACGCGCGTCCAACCTCCTGCGCCGCTTCGATGGTCGGGGTGTCACTGACACCGTCCCATGAACGGATCGGAGTGCGGTTGCGGAACGAGAAGTAGTCGGTGGCTTTCTTGCCGACGCAGTACAGCGCGACCTCGTGCCCCTCTGCCTCCTCGGCATCAACCAACACCTCGGCGCGCTTGAGCACGTTGGTGTTGTACGCACCGGCCAGACCGCGGTCGGACGTCACGACGATGATCGCCGTGCGGCGAACCTCAGCGTGCGGTGCCAGCAGCGGGTGACGGTCGACCTCGGTCGAGGTCGCCAGGCCCTTGATCACCTCGGTGATCTGCTCGGCGTACGGCTTCGCCGCAGCCATGCGACGCTGTGCCTTGACGATGCGCGACGCAGCGATCATCTCCATCGCGCGAGTGATCTTCTGCGTCGACTTCACCGTCTTGATGCGCTGACGAAGCTGGCGAATCTGTCCGCTACCTGCCATCGGTCGCTCCGAGTGTCGTGGGTGGCGCGCGGTGCGCGGCCCTGTGGTGAATGCGCCCGAGGGCGCGCAGTGAAGAAGTGGTGTGGGTGGCGGCCCCCGTCAACGGGGGCCGGTCACTCACTCGTTGCCGGCTGACATCGCGTCCCAGCCCTCGTTCTTGGCCGGGGCCTCCGCGTCACTGACGGTGACCTGGAAGCCAGCCTTGAAGGCGTCCACACCGGCCGCGAGCTCGGTCTTCATCTCGTCGGAGAGCTTGGAGGTCTTCAGCGACACGAGCAGCGCGGCGTGACGCGACTGCATGTAGTCGTGGAGCCCCGACTCGAAGCGGTTGACATCCTCGACCGGCACGTCATCAAGACGACCGTTGGACACGGCCCAGACCGACACAACCTGCAGGTCGACCGGCATGGGAGCGAACTGCAGCTGCTTGAGGATCTCGACGGTGCGCTGACCGCGTGAGATCTGACGCTGCGAGGCCTCGTCAAGGTCGGAGCCGAAGGACGCGAACGCCTCGAGCTCACGGAAGGAGGCAAGGTCAAGGCGAACCGTGCCCGAGACCTTCTTCATCGCGGGCCGCTGGGCGGCACCACCGACGCGGGAGACCGAGACACCGGCGTTCATGGCCGGGCGGACGCCCTGGTAGAACAGGTCGGTCTCGAGGAAGATCTGGCCGTCGGTGATCGAGATCACGTTCGTCGGGATGAACGCACCAACGTCGTTGGCCTTGGTCTCGATGATCGGCAGCGCCGTCATCGAGCCCGCTCCGAGCTCGTCGGACAGCTTCGCTGCACGCTCCAGCAGACGCGAGTGGAGGTAGAAGACGTCACCCGGGTACGCCTCACGGCCCGGCGGGCGACGCAGCAACAGCGACAGCTGGCGGTACGCGTCGGCCTGCTTGGTGAGGTCGTCGTACACGACGAGCGTGTGCTCGCCCTTGTACATCCAGTTCGCGCAGATCGCGGCGCCGGAGTACGGCGCGATGAACTGGAAGGCGGCGGGCGCGTCGGCAGACGCGTTGACGATGGTGGTGTACTCCATCGCGCCGTGCTTCTCGAGCGTGGCGGCGACCTCAGCGACGGTCGACGCCTTCTGACCGATCGCGACGTACACGCACTTCACAGCCTCTGGGGTGCCCCAGTACTGCTTCTGGTTGATGATCGTGTCAACCGCGATGGCAGTCTTGCCGGTCTGACGGTCGCCGATGATCAGCTCGCGCTGACCACGGCCGATCGGCGTCATAACGTCGATGACCTTGATGCCCGTCTGCAGCGGCTCGTGCACCGGCTGGCGCTCGACGACCGAGGCCGCCTGCACCTCGAGCGGACGCTGACCATCAAGACCGTCGGCCGCGAGCGGCCCCTTGCCGTCAATCGGGCGACCCAGCGGGTCGACCACGCGGCCGAGCATCGCGTCACCGACCGGGACCGACAGGACCCGGTTGGTGCGTGCGACGGTCTGGCCCTCAGAGACGGTGGACGCACCGGCCATGATGACGGCGCCGATGGAGTCCTCGTCGAGGTTCATCGCGATGCCGAAGACACCGGAACCGAAGTCCAACAGCTCGTTGGCCATCGTGCCGGGGAGCCCGACGATCTTGGCGATGCCGTCACCGGTCTCGGTGACGCGTCCCACCTGCTCCTCGGTGGTGGATGGCGTGTAGCCCTCCAGCATGGCCTTGAGCGCGGACGTGACGTCGTCGGCGCTAATCGACAGCTCAGCCATCGTGGTTCCTCTCGAAAAAAGTGGGGTGCCGGGTCAAGACCTGGCGTGTGGGTCGGGCGTAACGGCTCAGGCGCCGACCCGGGTACGGATGTCGTCTAGGCGGCGCGCGAGCGAACCGTCAAGGACTGTGTCACCAACGATGGCGCGAACACCACCGACAACCGAGGCGTCCACCACGACCTGCAGCTCAAGCTGCTTGCCGGTGGCTGCCTCGAGCGCGAGCCGCAACGACTCGCGGCGCTGGTCGTCGAGCGGCGCGGCCACTGTGACCTCGGCAAGCTCGCGATCGTTGGCCGACGCGACGAGGCGGGCGACCGCAGTCGCGATCTCGACGAGGTCGTCAGCGCGCCCAGCAGCCAAGACGGCCGCCACGGCAGCGCGGGTACCAACGGACGCGGCCGCAAGGACCTGCGTCTCGAGCAGCGCGAGGCGCTGGCCGACGGGCGCCGACGGGTCCGTCAGCGCGTTGCGAAGGTCGCTGCTCGCGTCCACGGCGGATGCGATCGTGCGCATCTCGTCGGTGACGTTCTCGAGCTGGCCTTCGGCCTCGGCGATCTGGACGATCGCGGCGGCGTAGGAGGTGATCCGGTCGCTCATGGTGTCTGTCCTGTCAGTGGTCGCGGTCGCGGTGGCCCATTGGGACCATCGCGGCTCGGATCAGCTGCGCGAGAGCTGGGCGATGTACTCGTCAACCAGGCCCTGGTGCGCGGCTGCGTCCAGCTCCTTCTCGACGATCTTCGAGGCGAGCGCGACGGACAGCTGCCCGACCTCACCACGGAGCTCGCCAAGGAGGCGGTCCCGCTCGGACGCAACGTCAGCCTGGGCGCGCGCCTTGACGGCGGCAGCCTCGGCCTCAGCCTTCGCGACGATGTCACGACGAAGCTGCTCGGCGGTCTGCTTGGCCTCTTCGACCAAACGGTCCGCGTCACCGCTTGCGGCGGCGAGCTTCTCGTGGAACGTGGCAGCCTCGGCAGCAGCAGCAGCCTTGGTGGCCTCTGCGGCCTCCATCTGCCCCTGAATCGCCTCACGACGCTCGTCGAGCGTCTTGTTCAGCGCCGGGAACGCGAACTTCGTCATCAGCACGAGCACGACGATGAAGGCGATGGCGCCGTAGACGAGCTCGGCTGTCGCGGGGAGGATCAGCTGAGTCGCTGAAGCCGGTGCGGCCTCGGCGGCAGCAAGGATCAAGAAGTTCATGGCGTTCCCTTCGTATCGTCAGGTCTGACGGAGTGTCGTCAGCTGATGATGAACGAGAGCACGAAGCCGAACAGCGCGAGCGCCTCGACGAATGCCACACCGATGAACATCGTGGTCTGCAGCTGCCCGACCATCTCGGGCTGGCGCGCCATGGCCTCGATCGTCTTACCGACGAGGAAGCCGATGCCGATGCCTGGTCCGATGGCGCCAAGGCCGTAGACAAGGCCCTGACCGATCGGGGCGAGGTTGGCGACGGCGGCGGGGGCCGCCTCGGTGGCGAGGAAGATGTAGTCCATCGTCTTGCTCCTGTGGGGTTCCACCCGTGGAGGTGGCTGGGTGGTTTGCGCCGAAGCGCGTTGGTCGTGTGCACCGGCGAGGCCGGCTGCCGGACCCTCTGTTAGAGGGGCCGGAGGTGTGGGGTGATCAGTGGTGTGACAGCGAGGAGTTGATGTACACCGCGGTCAAGATCGTGAAGATGTAGGCCTGGATCGTCGCGACGACGATCTCGAAGACCATCATCAGCGGGCCAGCGGCGAGGGCGAGGAAGATGCCCAGGATGCCGCCCATGATGCCCTTGTCCATGAACGCGCCCTTGCTGACGTCCCAGAGGAACGTGTTAGCCGAGACGAAGATGATGGCGAGGATGATGTGACCGGCCATCGTGTTGGCGAACAACCGGACCGCAAGTGTCAGGGGGCGCACGATGAAGGTCGAGACCAGCTCGATCGGGATGATCAGCGGGAGCACGAACGCAGGAACACCGGAGGGCTTCACGGCGTCGAGGAAGTAGCGCGGACCGTGGGCGCCGACACCGGCGATGATGAAGACGACCCAGACCATCATCGCGAGCATGGCCGGGAGGGCCATACGAGCGGTGGTCGGGAAGTTCACCAGCGGCGTGATGCCGTACAGGTTGTTCACCCAGATGAACAAGAACATGGCGGCCAAGAGCGGCGCGTAGCGCTTTCCCTTGGGGCCCATGACGTCGACGGCGATGCCATCGCGGACGAACACAAGGACGCTCTCAACAGCGAGCTGCATGCGGCCTGGAACGATCTTGGCGTTGCGCAAGGTCGAGACCATAAGCACAACGATGATCATCGCAGACAGCAGGTACAGAATGCCTGTGCGGTTCAGCGCGTACCACGTGCCGTCAAACAGCAGTGGTGCGAACTCGAACAGCGACCCGAGGTCGTTGGCGATACCGGAGACGCCCTCAGCGGCGAGGATGGGGTTCACGCTTGCGTCCTTTCGAGCGGACGCGTTTCCGCGACCTCGGTGGGCTGCCACCAGAACTTGGAGTAGCGGGCCACCACGCTCGTCTCGACGAGGAGCATGGCGAATGTCAGGGTGATGACAGTCACGGCGAGGACAAGAACGTCCACGCCTGCGACGTCACCGAAGATGAGGATGAGGATGCCGTACACCGCGAGGCGCACGATCAACGTCAGCATCGTGTAGGCGGGCATCAGCTGCGGCTTGCCCTTGGACAAGCGCGCCGTGATGCGGGCGCTGCCCACGTGCAGACCGAGCAACATGACCGATGCCGCGAGGGCGGTGATACCACCGGAGACGCCGCGCACGATGAACGCCCCGAGCGTGATGCACGCCGCGAACGGCACCGATACCCGCATCGCCGCACGCGTCAACACGACCAGCGCAGCGTCACCTGTGACGCTGGTGGGGTCGGTGCCGAGGAGGCGGTTGGACATGAAAGCGGTCCCTGTTGGGCAGGTGACAGTCAGGCACAAGGCCTGGCCGCGGACGGTCGGTCTGGATGTCGAACGTGTCGGGATTAGTTTTCGTTGGACCGCTGGAGGCGGTGCCACATCAAGTACATCCCGAGCGCGAAGCCGAGCAGTGCCCCTCCGGCTACGAGCCAGGGGGTGGTGTGGAGCCATCGGTCAGCGAGCCAACCAAAGAACGTCCACACCAGCACAGCACTGAAGAACTCGGCGGTCAAAGACCAACCGTCGTCCGTCACGGATAGCAAGGCATGCCGCGAAGGGCGTCGGTTCTCGTTCATCCGCGGGAACGCTACCCACCGGCACGACCTCTGCCAACCACCACGAGACTTTGTGCGTTCGAGCACAAAGTCTTGCACGCGTTTGATCGCGCTGGGAGATCACCGCTAGCCGGCGACAGGGCTCGCAGCGCCCCGCGGACCGCAGGCGCGCCAAGAAACGTCGGACGATGTTAGGCGCGGACCGAAGCAGCGCGCTCATCGTGCGCCTGATCGCCAGGCGCATCCATCTCACGCGCGCCCGGGCGTGCGCCCCACCACGTGATCAGAATCCCGATAAACACCGCGACGGTCGTGCTCGCGATCAGGGTGGGCGTCTTGACCAGCGCCCACGCCAGCGACGCGGCGGCCAGCGTTGCCGACCAGTACCACAGCACCAGCACCGCGCGACGGTGCGAGTGTCCGAAGTTGAGGAGCAGATGATGCAGATGGCCGCGATCTGCGACACCGAGGCCGGTGCCCTTCACCGCGCGCCGAGCGATCGCGAACGCGGTGTCAAGGAACGGGATGGCAAGCATCAACACCGGCACCAGCAGGGGCACGCTGCCGGCGACGTCGGTGTATGACGGTGCTGTGGTGCGCCCCACGTACGCGATGCCGGCGCAGCTCAGCAACAGTCCGAGCAGCATCGACCCCGTGTCACCCATGAAGATGCGGGCGGGATACGCGTTGTGGATCAAAAAGCCCAGCGACATCCCGACCAACGCAGCCGCCACCAGCGGCGCGGATGATGGCACCTGCTCTGTGACGCCACCCCCGACAAAGAACGCGAAGGCGAAGAACGCTGTGGCTGCGATGGCCACGACGCCAGCCGCCAGGCCATCGAGCCCGTCGATGAGGTTGACAGCGTTGATCATCGCCAGCATCGCCAGCAGCGTCAGCGGTAGCCCAAGGTCGCTGGACATCGTGACCAGCCCGATGCCGGGTATCCAGCCGTACACCAGCTGGATACCGAACAACACAGGTGCGAGCGCCGCGATTATCTGGCCTGCAACCTTCACGTTGGCCGGCAGACCTCTGAGGTCATCCACGACGCCGACGACAGCGATAACCGCAACGCCGGCGAGCAGCCCGGCCGGCTCAGACGAGCTCGAGAACAGCTCGTCGAAGGCCGGGTGCAGCGCCGCAAAAAGTAGTGCCGCGAGGAACCCAGCAAGCATCCCGAGCCCGCCCAGTGTGGGCACGTCCTCGGTGTGCACCTTGCGTGGATCCGTCGGTGAGTCGACCGCGCCTGCCCTGCGCGCGAGGCGTCCAACCACCGGCGTCACCACCGCTGTGACAAGACCAGCGATCAGCGCGACGAGCAGGTATGGAGCCAACGGTGCTTCAGTACACGGGGAACGAGGACGTGAGCTCGGCGACCTCACCGCGCACGGCAGCGCGGTCGTCGTCGGTGCCCGTGATGGCGCGGTCGATCATGTCAGCGATGCGCGCTGCCTCCGCCGGACCCATCCCCTGGCTGGCGATCATCGACGAGCCGGCTCGGATGCCGGACGTGGTCATGGGCGGCAACGTGTCGAACGGGATGCCGTTCTTGTTCAGCACGATGCCTGCCTCGTCGCAACGCGCCTCGGCGATCGCACCCGTCAGCGCCGGGTCCTTGGCCGTGACGTCGGCGAGGAACAGGTGCGTGTCGGTGCCGCCGGACACGATGCGGTATCCCCGCTCCTGCAGCCCCGCCGCCATCGCGCGGATGTCGTCGAGAATCAGCTGGCCGTACTGCTTGAAGGACGGCTCCATCGCCTCCTTCAGCGCGACAGCCTTGGCCGCAATCACGTGCTCGAGCGGCCCACCCTGCGTGCCCGGGAACACGGCCTTGTCGATGGCCTTGGCGTACTTCTCGTTGGTGAGGATGATCGCGCCACGGGGACCGCGCAGCGTCTTGTGCGTCGTGAACGTGACGATGTCGCAGTACGGCACCGGGCTGGTGTGCACGCCAGCCGCGACCAGACCGATGAAGTGGGCCGCGTCACACCACAGCACGGCGCCGACCTCGTCGGCGATCGCGCGGAAGGCCGCGAAGTCGAGCTCACGTGCGTACGCGGACCAGCCGGCGACGATCAGCTTCGGCCGGTGCTCGAGCGCGAGCGCCCGGACCTGATCCATGTCGATGCGCTCAGTCTCGGGTGAGACGCCGTACGGCACGATGTCGAACCACTTACCGCTGAAGTTCAGCCGCATGCCATGCGTGAGGTGGCCGCCGTCCGGCAGGCTCATCGCGAGCACCTTGTCGCCCGGCATCACGGTTGCGAAGTACGTCGCGAAGTTCGCGCTGGCGCCCGAGTGCGGCTGCACGTTGGCGTGATCCGCACCGAACAGCGTCTTTGCACGATCGATCGCAAGCTGCTCGATCGGGTCGACGGCCTCAACGCAGCCGCCGTAGTACCGCTTACCCGGGTACCCCTCTGCGTACTTGTTCGTGAGGACTGAACCGTTGGCTGCCATCACAGCCTTCGAGGCGAAGTTCTCGCTCGCGATGAGCTGCAGCTTCGTGGTCTGCCGCTCCACCTCGGTGCGTAGCAGCGCGGCCACGTCGGGGTCAGTCGTCTCGAGAGCATCGGCATCGAAGCCGTAGAAAGCGGACACGCAGATACCTCACGGGGCAGAGTCAGGGCCGGAACCGGCACCCATAACGGTACCCCCGCCCTATGTACTGCCGCCGACCGCACCGCGAGCCAGCGCGACCCGCAGGAAAAGGTCGCGTAGCACGATTGATCGACCTCGGTGAAGAGAACGGTCGTATACGACGCATCTGTGCCCCTCCCAGCGACGTTCGCGCGAATGTGTCGCCGCCACTGGACCTCCCACGGTCATCGCGCAGCCACCGCGAGATACCGCTCGATGCGGCGTCGGATCTGAGCGGGGTTGCGGAGGTCTTGCTTGGTGATGTGGATGACGTTGTAACCAAGCGCCCGCAGTCGAGCGTCCCGTGCCGCGTCCTTGATCGGGTCGTGGCCCGCCCCGTCGTACTCGATGACCAGCGCGGCCGATCGGATGAGGAAGTCCACGCGCAGGCCACCGATTCTGACCTGTCGCTCGGCCCCGTACTGACCAGCAATCAGCCCGAGATCGCGCTCGGGCTCGCTCTCGGCCGCGTCGAGCGCGAGCAGCCCCAGCCCCGCGATCCGCCGGGCGCCCACATGGTCCGGCGCGCAGCGTGCCAGCCCCCGGAGGTCGTCAACCGATCCGTACACCCACCGGTACGCATCGACGACGGCCCGGATCGTCGCATCGGACGCCGGGCCAGCGGCAACCTCCAAGATGTTGCGCGCCGGCGCGACGCTGGGCACTGCCTGCACCCACGTCCGAACGCCGAGATCGGGGTAGCGGTCGATTCGAACCGGCCACGGGAGCGGTGGCAGGCGCCTACCTCGCGGCACGAGCACCTCGAAGGGCCCGTAGGCGTCAAGGTGGTGCACGCCCTGCGCTGCCAGCATCCGGACCCCCACGAGCCTCGCATCCTCACCGCATCGGAGCCCAGCGATCATCGCCTCCCGCAGCGGAGTGCACGGGCTGCCGGCCACCGCGTACACCGCGCTGGCCACGCGTTCGAGCCTGCCTCGGCGCACGAGGCCACCGACGACGTCCTTGGTTAGGCCGAGCGCAAGGAGCTGTCGGCGATGGACGACGCCGTGCTGCCGCCGTGCGAGCTGGGTTATGAGGTTCCACATGCCAGCACCGTGCCCGCGGCCGCGCGCCAGCGGCGGCTCGGTCAGCGCCAGGCTGTGGACAACCAGTCGTGGCGCCCGACACATCTGCGCAACGGCACGCTGCCTCCGCGCGAAAGCGTCGGATACGACGCTTTCGCGCCTAGGCCGAGCTTGGTTACACGGAAGTGTCGACTACGACACTTCCGTGGGTTACTCGGTCGGCTCGTCACCGGCAGCGTCGGGCTCGGGCTCGGCGTCGGTGTTGGTGTCCGGCTCGGTGTCCGGCTCGGGCGGGCTGAGGAAGCGGGCGCTCGCCTCGACAGGATCGAGGGTGCCGTTGGCGACCGCGATGATGTCGTCAGGGTTGATCGGGCCCGCGCGAAGGACGTGAGGCGTGTCGCGGGTCAGGTCCACGATCGTCGAGGGAGCGGTCTCACCGCGGACACCGTCGTCGAGGTAGACCTCCACCAGCTCACCGAGCTGCAGATGCGCATCCGCCGCCGTCGTTGCTGCCGGCTGACCAGAGAGGTTGGCCGACGTCACGGCGATCGGCCCAACGGCACGGATGATCTCGAGCGTCACATCATCCAGCGGCATGCGAACCGCAACCGTGCCCCGGTTGTCGCCAAGGTCCCACTCCAGGCCGGGGTCGCACGGCAGCACCAACGTCAGCGGACCCGGCCAGTACGCCGCCATCAGACGGTCGGCAGCCTCGGGAACCGAGGTGCACAGACCGAGCAGCTGCTTGGGGGTGCGCACGAGCACCGGCAGCGGGAAGCGACGTGACCGGCGCTTGGCACCGAACACGCGGCGTGTCCCGGTGGGGTTGAACGCGTCCGCAGCGACGCCGTAGACGGTGTCGGTCGGCAGCACAACGAGCTTGCCGTCGCGCAGCGCCTTCGACGCGACCTCGATGGCGGCCTCACGGTCGGCTGCGGCGTCATGGATGCGACGGGACATGGGTGAGGCTCCGGCATGCTCGGGACGGAACCCGTATGCAACCACGTCGCGACCTGTGCGCCGCGCCGTCAGACTGACTGCGGCGTCACTGTTGGTCGGGGGCGGTCCCCGCGTGGTCCTCGCGCTGCGCCAGCAGCGCCAGCAACACGTCGACGCCGAACGTCACGGCCACGGTCAGCAGCGCCAGCCCGCCGATGGTTGCGACGGCCATGAACGCGTTGATGTCGAGGAGGGCCAGCATGGCGAAGGCGCTGATGCCGAGCGTGACCAGCCGGAGCGTCCGCAGATGCTCCGCGATGCGGATCACCAAGGCGGCACGGCCGGGTGCGTCGAGCCTCACGGGCTTGGTCTTAAACATCGTCTTAAACAGCTGGGTCCCTACGTGGAGGTGGCATCAGGTCGCCGAGCGACGACGGCGCGGTCGCGCCCGGTGAGGTCAGCTTCGACGCGTGCGTCCACGAGTCCTGCCGACAACGCCGCAGCGATCGTCTCGCGTCCGCGGCGGTCGTCCACCTCGAGGATGACCGTGCCACCCGGACGGAGCCAGCCCATCGCCGCATCCAGCAGCGCGAGCACGATCTCGTGACCATCGGTGCCACCGAACAACGCCGCGTGTGGGTCGTGCTCAGCGACCTCTGGCTCCATCGCGGGCAGGTCACCCGATGGCAGGTACGGCGGGTTGCTGATCAGCACGTCCAGCGCGCCGTACACGCTGGAATCAAGCTGTGAGAGAGGGTCAAGCAGCGAGCCGTGCAGCACCTGAGCGTCAGCGCCGCCGCGGGGCACCCACTGCGGGGAGGTGGCGCCGCCAGCCAGCGTGCGTGTGACGTTGCGCCGGGCGAGGTCGACAGCCTCGGCAGACAGATCTGTCGCCAGCACCCTCACTCCAGGCACCTCACTCAGCAGTGCGCAGGTGATGGCGCCGGTTCCCGTGCACGGCTCGGCGACCAGCGGCGACTTGATCCCGCGCAGCGCGTCGATCGCGAGGCCCGCGACCACCTCGGTCTCGGGCCGCGGCACGAAGACGCCCGCCTCGACGATCAGTTCGACCCAGCGGAAGGTTGTGACGCCGAGGATGACCTGCAGCGGTACCCGGGCGATCCGCCGCTCGACCATGCCGTCTAAGACGGCCGTCTCGCAGCGAGTTGGGTCACCGAAGCGTTCCTCGATGGCGTCCAGCAGCAGCCGCGCGTCGACCTCGGGGCTGGGGACGCCCGCCGCCTCAAGGCGCTGCTCGACCAGCGCCTCCAGCTCCCACCGGGTCGTCACAGTCGGCCGCCTGGCGCCGCGACGCGTTTGTGCAGCACGCCAGCTCCCAGGTAGGAAAGGGTTGTATGCGACCCTTTCATGCGATCTGCGGGCTCGGGTGCGCCGAAAGGTCGTATGCGACACGTCTGTCTCGGGCCGCGTCGGGAGCTCACGACGCCTGGCCGTCGGCCAGCGCCGCAAGCCGCGCGTCGCGCTCGGCGTCCGTCAGCGCCTCGACCAGCGGGGCGAGGTCGCCACCGAGGATCGCATCCAGCGAG
>JBLFZR010000007.1:0-33372 GCA_047610595.1 Nitriliruptoraceae bacterium
CGGTCCAGTGGGTGCCGTGCAGCCGCACATGGTGTTCGCGACACAAAACGACAAGATTGTCAGGGCGATGGTCGCCGCCGTCTTCTCGTGCGATGATGTGGTGCACATCACACATCCACGCAGGTCGTGCACATCCGGTCCATCGGCAGCCGCGATCGCGGGCGATGACGGCCCTGCGTGTGACGGCGGGCATCGTGTGCCGGTCTTTCAGCTCGATCAGCGGTCGGCGGCCTTCGGTGAGCTGCACGATCAGATCACCGGCACACGTCAACGTGTCCAGCAGACGGGCTGACAGTCGGGGTGCGCGCCGTCCAACCGACTGCAGCAGCACACCCAGATACGGGCCCTGGACCTTCTCAAGGTCGACCAGCACGGTCACGGACGGTTTCGCGGTCGCGGCACCACGGCGCACCATCGTGTCGAGCCGGGTGTGCTCGTCGACTGACAGCAGATCGGGGTGTGCACCGTCGTGGCGAACCGTCACGCCATCCGCGTCAGGGAGGGCTTTCTCTGTCGGTGTGTTGGTGCCGCCCGCGAGCCAGCCGCTGGCCATCGCGACGAGGCCTTCGGCGCGTTGCATCGTGCGTGAGACACCGGGTGTCGGGCGGCCTGCTGCGTCCTCGATGCCCCGCACGGTCGTGTCGTAGCTCACCGGATCAAGGTTGGCGTAGATGAACCCGCCACCATCAAAGTCTCGTTGCGACACCAGCGTTTGACCTGCCCGGGCGCGGGCCTCGACCCGCTCGACATCCCGTGGCCCCCGCGCGTCCTGCACGGCTTCTTGCACGAATCCCAGGATGTCGGGGTTGTCGCCACGTTCGCGCAGCTCGATCGCGTGGTCACAGCAGAACCGTTCGACCTGGAAAAGCACGTCACCACGTAGCCGGGTCGTCTCGGCACAGATCACGGCGGCTTGCTCAAAGTTGATGTGCCCCGCTGCGAGCACCCCCAGGGTGTGTTGCAACGTTTGTAACCGTGAGGCCATCCGGATCAGCCGGTGTGCCTCGAACCGTGACAGCCCCGCTTCCAGCTGCAGCCATTCCAGCGGTGACCAGCCCGTGATCGCGGGGATGCCACCAAGCGCGTGCATGTCCAGCCACGTCATGACCAGCTCGATCTTGGTGCGCTCCGTGACGTCAGCAAGCTCGCGTGCCTTGGCGAGCAACACGGCCGGGTCTGGCGATGATTCGTACGCGCCCGACGTGTCCGCCGCCATCACATGGCGTCGCATCCCGGAATCACGCAGCTTGGATCTCATACACCGAAACTACATCTGGGGTGTGACACTCCTCCTTACCCACCATCGCAACCAGTGCAGGGTGCGTGACAGGGCAACGCGCCCCGCACAGCGATGACGACGAACGGCGCACCCCGCGAAACCCCCTCGCGACTATCGTCAGTTCCGACAAAGCCGTCTACCCACCTGTACGGAGCCCCACATGTTCGGATTCCTCATCGCCGGCCTGATCATCGGAATGCTCGCCCGTCGGTTCAAGAAGGGCGACACAAGCCTGTCGCTGCTGTCGACGCTCGGTCTCGGGGCCGCTGGATCTGTGATCGGTGGTGTCGTCGCCAACCTCATCGGGAGCGGCAGCATCATGGAGCTGAACGTGCTCGGCTTCGTCGTCGCGGTCATCGCCGCAGTGGCGCTGATCGGGGTGTTCCAGACCCGCAGCGACGCCTAATGCCAGCTGCGAACATGGCGGCCCCTACCCCAGTTCCCCAGCTCTGGCCCCTACCAGGCCATACGGGCGTGATGCTGCGGCCGCCGGCCCTGCAGGACGTCGCCCAGCTGGTCGCGGCGGGCAACGATCCCGACGTGCAACGGTTCACCCGCCTTCCGGCGCCGTTCACCGAGGACGATGCGCGGGCGATGGTGCAGCTCGCCGCCGATCAGCATGCGACCGGCACCGGCATCCAGCTGCTGGCGATGGACGGCGACGTGGTGCTCGGAACGGTCGGGCTGCCTGTTGATCGGCGCGATCACACCGCCGAGGTCGGCTACTGGTTCGCGCCGGCGGGTCGTGGCCGCGGGATCTGCACCGCGGTCGTGCGCGAGGCGGTGCGTCACGCCATCGAGGCGTGCGGGGTGCAGATGATGTACCTGGTAGCTGCGACGGACAACCCAGGCTCAGCTCGGGTCGCGGAAAGGGTCGGGTTCCGCAAGGTCGGCGTCCTGCGACTGCGCGCCACGGTGGGCCCGACTGGCGATCCGTCAAACGAGCGGAGCGATATGACCAGCTACGACCTACTCCCGGCCGACCTGATCTGACCCCAGCGTCGAGACGGTCCCCGCCAGACGCACGACGTCCCGCACCAGACGGTGCGGGACGTTGACGTGCGGTGCGCGTCGGGCGCGGCTCAGATGAGGTCGCTGACCGCGTCGCGCTCGCCGGCAAGCTCGGCCGTGGTGGCGTCGAGCTTGGCCTGCATGTACTCCGAGATCTCGAGGTTCTGGACGATGCTGTATCCACCCTTGCCGTCGGTCGTGCACGGGAAGCCGTAGATGAGACCCTCCGGCACGCCGTACGAGCCGTCGGACGGGACAGCCATCGACACGAAGTCGCCGTCGGCGGTGGCGGTGCCGCCGGCCCAGTCACGGACGTGATCGACCAGCGCGTTCGCGGCCGACGCGGCCGAGGATGCGCCTCGGGCGTTGATGATCGCGGCCCCACGCTTCTGAACGGTCTCGAGGAACTCGCCCTCCAGCCACGCCCGGTCCAGCACGTCGGTGGCGCGCTTGCCGTCGATGAACGCGTGCTCAAAGTCGGGGAACATCGTCGGCGAGTGGTTGCCCCACACGGCGAGGTTGGTGACCTTCGACACCGGGACGCCTGCCTTCTCGGCGAGCTGCGACTTGGCGCGGTTCTCGTCGAGACGGACCATCGCGGTGAACCGGTCGTTGGGGATGCCAGCGGCGTTGGCCGCAGCGATCAGGGCGTTGGTGTTCGCCGGGTTGCCGACGACAGCGACCTTGACGTCCGACGCGGCGTTGGCTGCGATGGCCTCGCCCTGCGGCTTGAAGATGCCACCGTTGGCCGTCAACAGATCAGCGCGCTCCATCCCAGGGCCGCGCGGGCGCGCGCCGACGAGGCACGCAACGTTGACGTTCTTGAAGCCAGCGGCCGGGTCATCGGTCTTGACGATGTCGGTCAGCAGCGGGAAGGCGCAGTCATCAAGCTCCATCGCGACACCGTCGAGCGCGCCGAGCGCTGGGGTGATCTCTAGGAGGTTGAGCGCGACCGGCTGGTCGGGGCCGAACATGGCGCCGGATGCGATGCGAAACAGCAGCGCGTAGCCGATCTGGCCTGCTGCGCCGGTGACAGCAACGCGGACGGGGGTGGTCACGGGGAACCTCTACAGGTTTGGGTGCGGTTGGATGCTGGGGGAGCCTACTGTCGGTGCCTCACACACCACCGGGGAGGCCGTACGTGCTCGACACGCTGTTCGCGCGGGTGTACGACCCGCTGCTGGCGTCAGCCGAACGTGGGCTGCTCGGGCACCTTCGTGCGGAGCTGCTGGGTGCGGTCGCGGGCCACGTGCTCGTGGTCGGGGCCGGGACGGGCGCGGACCTGCGGCATCTACCAGCTGACGTGACGCAGCTGACGCTCGTCGAGCCCTCCGCACCGATGCGGGCTCGGCTGCGTCAGGCCGTTCCGTCGCGGCTTGCCCAGCGAACCGAGACCGTCGATGCCTTCGCCGAACGGCTGCCACTGCTCGCTGCCAGCGTGGACCACGTCGTGTGCTCGCTGGTGCTGTGCTCGGTGCGCGACCCCGAGGCGGTCGTCGCCGAGATAGACCGCGTGCTGCGACCGGGTGGGAGCTTGATCGTCGTCGAGCACGGTGCGGCGGACCCCGGCATGGCTGCGGTCGCGCAGCGCGTGGCCAACCCCGCGTGGAAGCGAATCGCAGCAGGCTGCAACCTGACACGTGATCCAGCAGCGCTGATCGGCACACGGTTCGATGTGTCCGAGCTACACCGCGTCGACGTGCCCCCAGTAAGCCGCATCGGCGCCGTGACCGCTGGCGTGGTCCGCCGGTGAGCGACACCCGGCGCTGGCCGCGACCGTCCCACCGATGCTGACGGTCCTCGGGCTGCTGGCGTGCGGCATCATCGCCGGCCGCACCGGCGCGTTGCCGACTGGCACCGACAAGGTGCTCGATCGGCTGGTCATCACGCTCGCGCTGCCCGGTTTGGTGCTGGCGAAGGTGCCGGACCTTGTGCTGGACGCGCGCACGCTGGTGCCGATCGGTGTCGCATGGAGCCAGCTGGTGGTGCTGGTGCTGGTGGTGCTGCTGCTGTCGCGGTTGATGGGCTGGACGCGCCGCACAACCGGCACGCTGCTGCTGTGCGTCCCGCTAGGCAACACCAGCTTCCTCGGTTTTCCCGCGATCGAGGCGCTGCTTGGCGCCGATCACCTGCCGCATGCGATCGTGTACGACCAGCTCGGATCGTTCCTAGCGCTCGCAACGTGGGGCTCGTTTGTCGCCGCACGGTACGGATCGGGCGCCGCACCGACGGTCGCCGGGATCGCGCGGCGCGTCGTCACGTTTCCCGCGTTCGTGGCGCTTGTGGTGGCGCTTGCGTCGCGGGTCGTCGGACTCCCCCCGGCAGTGGATGCGGTCGCAGAGGCACTGGGCGCCACGCTGACACCACTCACGATGCTGGCAATCGGGCTCCGGCTCCGGGTGCCTGACCGCGCCCGAGCTGGGTTGCTAGCCACCGGGCTCGGGCTCAGAATGGTGGCGGCTCCGGCCGCCGTGCTCGGCGTCGCTGCGCTGCTGGGCGCCTCGGGCCAGGCATGGGAGGCGGCCACGCTCGAGGCAGCGATGCCGCCGATGGTCACCGCGGGTGTCGTGGCGTCCGCGGCAGGGCTAGACGAGCGGCTCGCAACTGCGCTGACCGGCGGCGGCATCCTTGTCGCCATGGTCACCCTGCCGATCATTGCGGCGTACATGACGTGACCTGTGTTCGCGACATCAGTCGCGAACGGACAGGTCGCAAGACGGCGCCGCACCGCGCCTGCGCGGGCACGTCACACTGATCAATCTGACGCCGTCGAAACAGCGCGCCCGAACACAAGACGCGGCGTAGTGTCCGCACCGCTCATCGTGGACCGCCGGTCCGCCTCCCCCACCATGTCTCACGACTCTCAAGGATTATCTGTGCCGGGTCGCGCAACACCACGAGCCCCTTCGAACGCCGACTACGACGCGCTGTTCCAGCTGACTGCGACCCCAACACTTGAGGTCAATCTCGAGGGCACGCTGCTGCGGGCGAACGCGGCGGCTGCTCGCATGCTTCACACCAGCCTCGAAGGCGAGTCGAAGCGGACGCTCGGCGACCTCCTCGGAGAGAAGGCCATGGCCGTGCTGACGATGCCTGGCCCGCTTGACGTCGAGGCCGAGCTGCACGGCGACAGCGGCGGAGCGGTTGCGCTGCGCCTGTGGTCGGTCGCACGTCAGCTACCCGGTGCCAAGGGCAAGCGATTTACGGTCCAGATCGTCCGCCGCGAAGGCCGAGAGGCCGTGGACCTCGACCGCCGTGCGGAGGCCAGCCGGCTCTCGTTACTCGACGATGTCAGCCACAACCTCGGCACCCCGTTGTCCATCGTCGCTGGGTACGCCGAGACGCTCGCCGAGCGGTGGGACGACCTTGATCACGAGGACATCGCAACCGCGACCGCCGCCATCAACCGCCACGCCCGCCGCGCCGTGAACGAGCTACGTGCGCTGCAGGCCCGCGTGCGCGTCCACAGCAACGGGATCGGAACCCTCCCAAGCTCGGTGTTGGTCGCATGGCTCCGCCGGATGCTCAGCGGCCCGCTCGCCGCCAACGGAACGGTGCTGCTCGACGACCTACGAAAGGCGCACGTCACGGTCGATGTCGGTGTTGCTCGACAAGCGCTTCTCAACATCTGCCAGATGGCGATGGGATGCTCGCAGCCGCCGGTTTCTGTCAGCATCCAGGTGACCGCGCAGGCACGCGGCACTGAGTTCCGCATCACGTCGACACCGCCGGTTCTCCCCGCCGCAACCGTCGACCACTACGCGCGGGCCACCAACGCCCTCGCGAGATCTGCCAACGGTCATTTCACCCCAGCATCTGTGGATATGCCAGCGCATCTGCTGTGGCTCCCGGACGCCGCGGGCTCCGACCGGCAGCCGCCCCGACGCATCCCAGTCGCCGTGATCGAGGACGACCCCGACACCGCAGCCTTGATTCGAGCCTCCCTCCACAGCTCGTCCGCGGTGTTCGACCTCGTCGCTGACGAGCGGACACTGCACGCCGGACTCACCGCAGTTTCCACGACGCGTCCCCGCATCCTGTTGCTTGACCAGAACCTGATCGACCAGCTCGCAACCGACGAGCTCTCGGAGCTGCACGCAGCAGCGCCCGGGATGACCATCGTCATCCTGTGCTCGCAGGATCAGCCCGGTTGGGTTAGCGCGGCAAGCGCCGCGCACTGGCTCGAGAAGCCGCGCGTGCTGGCCGACCTCGGACCCGAGCTCATCGCCGTGTTGGCCTCCCCGATCTGAGGCAGCGCGGCACGCGTGTGCTTAGCTCTGTTGTGGGATTCCGCGACGTGCGCGCGCAGCTTCGAGCGTGTTCTGCAGCAGCATGGCTCGCGTCATCGGCCCGACGCCACCGGGCACCGGGGTGATCGCGCCTGCGACGGCTGACACACCCTCGAAATCAACATCGCCCACCAACCGCCCGTCGGCAGCGCGGTTGGTGCCCACGTCGATGACGACAGCGCCAGGCTTGATCATGTCAGCGGTGATCAGCCCCTCGCGGCCGACGGCTGCGATGACGACGTCGGCGCGACGCGTCACCGCAGCGAGGTCGACGGTGCGTGAGTGCGCCATCGTCACCGTCGCGTCATATCCCTTCAGCCCAAGGATGGTCGACAGCGGCCGACCTACCAGGTTCGACCGCCCGACAACGACGATCTCGGCACCGGCAAGCTCGACGCCCGCTTCCTTGAGCAGCTCGACGCAGCCGTACGGGGTGCACGACAGGAAGGTCGGCTCACCGATAGCGAGCTGGCCCGCCGTGATCGGATGCAGCGCGTCGACGTCCTTGTCTGGTGCGATCAGCCGCTGGACCTGCCGCTCATCGAGCCCGGCAGGCAGCGGCAGCTGCACCAGCAGCCCATCGATGCTGTCGTCGGCGTTGATGGCCGCAACAACAGCCTCCACCTCGGCCTGCGTGGCAGTCGCCGGGAGGCGCTCCTGCCGCGAGTGCATCCCGACACCGACGCAGTCGCGGTGCTTCATGCCGACGTACACCTCGGACGCGTGATCATCGCCGACCAGCACCGCGGCGAGGCCCGGCGTCACGCCGTGTTCGGCCTGCAGCTGGGCAACCTCGAGCGCGATGCGGTCGCGCACGCGAGCCGCCAAGTCCTTGCCATCGATGATGGTCGCGGTCACACGAGATCCTGCCGTCGTCGAGGCGCGGAAGGTACCTGCGCACCTCTGGCCGGTGGCTGCGCGCGCGGTCGCGTGACCTAACCGCGTTGCTGGTCCGCGATGTCACCGATGCGACGCGTGCTGGCATCGTCTACCAGGCCGACGATCGCCGCCATCTCTGCCCGGCGGAGCGGCTTGGTCACGACACGGGCTGCCACTCGCTCGGCCCGCGCCCGGTCCTCGCCTCCGGTCGTGCCGGTGACGAACACCAGAACGGTGTGCTCCATCCCTTTGCGCCGCGCCATCGCGTCGGCGACCTCCAGCCCGTCCAGACCCGGCATCCGAAGGTCGAGCAGCACAAGATCCGGCAACACAGCACCGCAGGCCAGCAGCCCGTCGGTGCCGCTCGTGGCGATCGTGATGACAGCCTCCGGCGCCACGGACCGGATCATCGCCTCGGCCAGCTCGCAGACGACCGGCTCGTCGTCGATGATGATCACCGTAAGACCCTGCCGGACGCCGACCTCTTTCGCCATCTCGTCGAGCTTCATGCGGTGCACGGCGCGCGGCTCGGTCCGGCCCCGCTCCCAGGCGTTCACCGACGCGAACGACACCCCCATCCGACGCGCCAGCTCCTCCTGCGAGATGCCGGCCTTCATCCGGATTGTCCGAACCAGATCAGGTGTATCGAGTTTGACGGATGCCTCGAAGATCACGCACAGCGCGAGAGGTGGGTGTTATAGAGCCGAGCGGGGGATGTCATAGAGCTTTATACATCTACGCAACAGCGTTCGCTCGGAGCCTTCAGTGACGGAAGTGACGGCGCCCCGTCATGACCATCGCGATGCCATGCGCGTCCGCGGCCGCGATGACCTCGTCATCGCGGACCGACCCGCCCGGCTGAATCATCGCAACGACGCCAGCCGCGGCTGCCGCGTCGGGGCCGTCACGGAACGGGAAGAACGCGTCGCTGGCCAGCACCGCGCCAACGTGCCGACCACCGGACTTCTCGACGGCGAGCCGTACCGAGTCCACCCGGCTCATCTGACCGGCACCTACCCCGACCACGGCGCGGTCCTTGACCAGCACGATGGCGTTGGACTTGACGTGCTTGGCGACGGTCCACGCGAAGCGCAGGTCCGCCATCGTGGCATCGTCCGGCTGTGCTGCGGTTGGCACCGACCAGTCCGAGTCCGGCTCGGCGCCGACGTCGGCGTGTTGCACCAACAGGCCTCCCTGGACGGCTCGCATGTCCCAGCCGCCGCGCGGTCGGTCGGCGTTCGGCATGCGCAGGATGCGCAGGTTCTTCTTCGCCTGGAGCAGCGCGAGCGCCTCGTCGTCGTAACCCGGCGCGATCACAACCTCGGTGAACACCTCGGTGATGCGCTTCGCAGTCGCAGCATCGATCGGGCGGTTCGCCGCGACGATGCCTCCGAACGCGCTAAGCGGGTCACCTGCGAGGCTGCGCACGTACGCATCCTCCAACGTGTCTCCCACCGCGTAGCCCGCCGGGTTGGTGTGCTTGATGATCGCAACGCACGGCTCGTCAAGGTCGATCGCCATACCCCACGCGGCGTCAGTGTCGAGGATGTTGTTGTACGACAGCTCTTTGCCGTGCAGCACCTCAGCGACACCGAGGCCGAGCCCCTCCTTCGCGGCTGCCTCGTGGATGTAGAACGCGGCGGCCTGATGCGGGTTCTCGCCGTACCGCAGATCCTGCTTCTTGGTGAGCTGCATCGACAGCTTGGTCGGGAAGGTCTCGCCGCGCAGGAACCACGCGCTGACCTGCGCGTCGTACGCCGCGGTGTGTGTGAACGCCTTGGCCGCCAGCTCGGTGCGTAAGGCCAGCGTCATACCGCCGGCGTCGGTGAGCTGGCCGACCAGCGCGTCGTAGTCGCTCGGGTCGGTGACGATCGTCACCGCACCGTGGTTCTTGGCAGCCGCACGAACCATCGTGGGGCCACCGATGTCGATCATCTCTACGACCTCATCGTCGCTGGCACCGGACGCCACCGTGTCGGCGAACGGGTACAGGTTGACGATGACCAGATCGATCGGCGTCACATCCAGCTCCACCAGCTGCTGCATGTGGTCGGGCTTGGACCGGTCTGCGAGGATGCCGGCGTGCACCTTCGGGTGCAGCGTCTTGACGCGACCCTCGAGGCACTCGGGGAAGCCGGTCACATCGGCAACCTGCGTCACCGGGATGCCGGCGTCCGCGATCTTCCCGGCGGTCGAGCCGGTCGAGATCATCTCGATACCGAGACCGTGCAACGCGGTGGCGAGCTCGACCACGCCCGTCTTGTCAAACACACTGATGAGGGCGCGGCGGATGGGAAGAACGTCGGACACGGGAGAGCTCCGGGGATCAGGACGGGTCGACCCCCGATGCTAGGCCCGGTTGGCGATACCACCCCAGCAGCGTGCGCCGCGCACGCATCTGCGTGCCCGCTCAGCTGGGCCCATGCCTCAGATGGCGCGCAGCACGAACGCGATCAGCCAGATCAGGCCCATAGTCAGGCCGATAGCGATCTCCAGCAGCACGCCCCAGCCGTAGCCCTTGAGCACCTCCTTGGAGGAGTCCCACGCCGGCGACCAGTCGCCCTGTCGTTCGCGCTCGGCCAGCAGCAGACCCAGCACACCACCCACGATGATGCCGAGCACCGGAATCACGAAGAACCCTACGACCGCGCCGACGCCCGCAAGCACGAGCGACTGCGTCGGCGCGCCGCTGGCATGCGCCCGCTTCGCCGGAAGCACCGTGGAGGCGACAGTGCCTGCGATCATCAGCCCGGTCAGCACCACAACGACAGCCCAGACCAGCGGCCCACGACCTTGCACGAGCAGCGAACCCGCAGTTGCGAGCCAGACAACGACCAGCCCAGGCATAACCGGAACCACCGTGCCGGCCAGCCCCGCCAGCACGCCGGCCGCACCCAACGCGCCGAGCGCCACATCGTTCATGGCTGCGGGCCCGACCAGACCACGTGACGGTCCTTCAGAACGAGCTCACCGCGGCAGAGCGCCCGGATGCAGGCCGGGAACAGCTCGTGCTCGATCGCCTTGATGCGCTCGTGGACGTCGTCCTCGGTGTCGCCGGGCTGCACCGTGATCGCACGCTGGGCGATGATCGGTCCGTGGTCGACCTGCTCATCAACGATGTGCACCGTCGAGCCCGTGACCTTTACGCCGTACGCCAGCGCCTCGCGCACCGCATGGGCCCCAGGGAACGCAGGCAAGATGGACGGGTGCGTGTTCAGCACCCGGTCCGGCCAGCGCGACAGGAAGGTCGAGCTGACGATCTTCATAAAGCCGGCCAGCACGACGACCTCTGGCGTGTAAGCGGCAACACCGTCGGTGAGGGCGCGCTCCCACGTCGCGCGATCGGCGTGGTCACCGAGCTCCTCGACCACAACTGGGATGCCTGCCTCGCGCGCGAGCGCAAGCCCGCCCGCGTTGGCCTTGTCCGATCCAACGACCACGACCCGCCCCCCGAACTCTGGGTCCGCGTCGATGGTCCGTAGGAGCGCTGCGAGGTTGGTGCCCGAGCCGGACACGAGGACTGCAAGATCCACGAGGACACCACGATGCTGGAGCGGAAGGGCGCTGAGCGTAGTGCCCGTCCGGTCGGGCGCCTTCGGTGCGCGCGGCCTGCGGCTCCTACGATCGGCGGCCCTGCTGCTTCCTGACACCGGCCTCACGTGCGCACGAGCCTCGGCGACCATCTGGTGGTGCTGCGACGCCCCGCTGCACTCGCAGCACTCGCAGCAGCGGCAGGGGGAGCGATCGGCGTGCTCGCGCCCCGACTGGGGCTGTGGACGCTGACGGCCCGCGTGCAGGCGCTGGACACGACCGGGGAGTCCGCCGTCGCCACGATGCGGGGTGCGCACGCGTCGCCGGCGACCTGGCTGGCGATGAGCGCCGGCGTCGTGATCATCGCGGTCGCCCTGCTGGTCGCGCTTGATCGACCCCCGCGGCGCGCGCTGCGCCTGCTCGTGGCGAGCGCTGGCGTGCTGCTGCTCGTCACGATGGCAGCGCTGCTGCAACGTCCAGAGCCCGCAGCCTTCGCCGCGGACCCGCGCTCGGGTGGGCTCGTTGCCGGAGTTGCGCTGCCGTTGGGTGTCGGAATCGAGCTGCTGGTCCACCCGGCGATAGGCCTGTGGGTGCTTGGCGCCTCGGGGCTGCTGGTGGCCGCGGGTGCGATCGTCGCCGACCGCCGCGGCTGAGCTCAGCGCCTGCGCTTCGCGACGCCGTCAGGCGCGATCGTTGTGGCGATGGCGAACGCCCCATCCGCGTCGACGTCATCGACGAACAGCCGCACGCCCCAGTCGGCCGCGAAGATGGTTTGCATAAACGACCCCGACTGCTTCGCTGACCAGCTGATTTTGGCCTCGTCGAGCGCCGCAGCGACCCGATCGGCGTTCTCTTCAGTGAACTGACCGAGATACGGCACGGTGGACTCCGGGCTGCCAAAAGGCGTGGCTGGGGGGCCGACGATACGGCCGCTCTCAGACAACTCCTACCTAAATCTCAGCTTCGTATCAGGATCCGCCGTCATAGTTACACCTGTCGCCACCGCAACCTCCGCTTCCTAACCGGCGACCAGGAGACCGACATATGAAGTTCACCATCCGACAGGCACTCCCGGCGAGCCTCTCCGTCGCACTCGTAGCCGGGGCGCTCGCCGTCCCGTCGCTCGCTGCGACCGAGGCCCCGTCCGACACCGCCGACACCGCCGCAGCCGAAACGATGCCGGGTGGCCACCGCGGCCGCATGGGCTTCGAGGATGGCGAGATGGCAGAGCGCCTCGCCGCTGAGCTTGGGCTCGAGACCGACGCAGTCCAGAGCGCTATCGACGCGGTCAAGGCAGATCTCGGAGTCGAGCGCCTCGCCGGCGCCGTCGAGGCGGGTCGGCTCACGCAGGACCAGGCTGACCGCATCGCACAGGCGATCGAGGACGGCAACGTTGACGAGGTCCGTACCGAGATGCGCCTTGAGCAGCTCGCCATCAAGCTGGCCGAGAAGGTTTCAGCTGGTGATATGACCCAGGCTGAGGCCGACGAGATCGTGGCCGCCGCTCAGGCTGGCGACTTCCCTGGTCGGGGCGGTCACGGCGAGCAGGGCGAGCGGGGCGAGCGCGGTGAGCGCGGTGAGCGCGGTGACCGTGGCCCGCGTGGTGGCGACGCCACCACCGAGGCTGAGGCCGACGCGACCGTCAACGCCTGACTCGGGCACCTGACCACAGGCGCCCCACTCCCGCGGGTGCCTGTGACTGCGAGCCGTCCCTTCATGGGCGGCTCGCAGCTCGTTATGAGCCGCCGATCACCAGCCGGCTGCGGCGCCCTCGGCGCGCGGGTCGCTGGCTGCCTCCCAGCCATGCTCCGTGCGCGCGATGGCGTGGGCGTGGCCGAACATCCCGTCCCAGTCTCGGAGCTGATGCAGCTCGTGTCCCCGGTGCCGCAGCCCCTCGACCACCGCATCGGGGCATCGGCCTTCGACGATCACCAAGCCGTCAGACGGTTGGACTACGAACCGCCACTCGGCATGGGCCTGCTGTAACGCAACGCCACGACGGAGCCGGTCCAGCAGCTGCAGATGCGTCTGCGGCTGCCCGTCGCCGCCCATCGTCCCGAATGTGAGGACGACCTTGTCGCCCCGTCGTGCGACCGCCGGGATCAGCGTGTGCAGCGTGCGGACCGATGGCGCGACAACGTTGATGTGGTTGGGATCAAGAGACAGCTGCGCACCACGGTTCTGCAGCGTCACGCCGAACGGTGCGACCAGCCCTGATCCAAACCCCATGAAGTTGGACTGGATCAGGCTGACGGTGCGACCCTCGTCGTCGGCGGCACAGAGGTACGCGGTGCCGCCAGGTGCCGGTGTTGCGGGCGGCCATGTGCCGGCCCGCTCCCGGTCAACGGCTGAGGCGAGCGAGTCCAGTCGCGCCGGTGTCACCAGCTCGGCTGCCTCGAACGCCATGCGGTCGGGATCGGTGACGTGCTGATCACGGTCGACCAGCGCGCCACGCACCGCCTCGATCTGGAGGTGGGTCCGCAGCACCTCGTCGGCGTCCCACGTGTCGGCATCCGCCAGCCGAAGACGATCCGCCACGCCGAGCGCCTGCAGCGCCGTGACACCTTGCGTCGGGGGCGGCAGCTCAAGCACCTCGAGGTCGCCGTACATCGTGGTCAGAGGCGTCACGTCAAGCACCTGATGCGCGGCGAGGTCACCGACCGTCATCATCGACCCCTCGGCCTGCAGAAACGCCGCAAGCTGCTCGCCCAACGACCCGCCGTACAGGGCGTCCGGTCCGTCGTTGGCGATGGTTGTGAGGAACGCCGCGTGCGCTGGCTGGATCAGCTGGCCACCGGCCCGCACATGACCGAACGCGGCCTGCCACGACGCCTGACCGGCGAACCGCAGCCGCGACCGATCGAAGGCGCCCGCGGCGTGCGCACTAACCGGCACACCGTCGCGCGCGTACGCGATCGCATCCTCCAACACGCGACCCAGCTCGAAGCGGCCGTGACGCGCCTGCAGCGTCGCCCAGCCCGCGACGGCACCGGGGACTGTGACGGCGAGCGCACCAACCTCCGGGACGCGGCCGGGGGCAGGCTTGGGGAGCGCCGACAGCACGCTCTGAAGCGTCATCGAAGCCGGGGTCCGGCCGGCTGACTCCAGCGCGTGCACCTCACCGTCAGGCTCGACCACGATCGCAAACAGGTCCCCGCCCGGACCGCAGTAGTACGGGGTGACGACCCCAAGCACCGCGTTCGCGGCCACGGCCGCGTCCACAGCGTTCCCACCGGCTCGCAAGATCGCCAGCCCAGCTGCGCTGGCAAGGTGATGCGGCGTCGCAACGACCCCACGCGGGAAGCTGCGGGTGTGCTGCACGTCATGCTCCGAGGCCGGCGAGGCCACGACGGTACGCCGACGCGCACCCGGCCCCACCGACCGTTTCCCTCATCCCCCTCATCGGCTCGTAGACAAAGGTCGTATGCGACCGTTTCCTGCATCCTTGCCACGGGTGCGCCAGTAAGGGTCGCATTCGACCCTTACTCGCATCGCCGGTAGGGATATGCGCAGATGTGTCGCGCCCATGGCGTGAGTACGGCAGGCTGCGGCGACCCGCTGACCGAGCCACCCCAGGGAATCCGCGTGATGACCGACACGCCTACATCGCTGGTGGCGCGGCTGCGATCTATCGTCGGGCCCGAGCACGTGTTGACCGACGCCGACCAACGCGCCTCGTACGAGCTGGACTGGACCGGTATGTGGCACGGCACGGCGCTCGCCGTCGTGCGACCGTTGCGCGACGGCGAGGTGACAGAGGTGGTTCGCGCGTGCCTCGATGCTCGGGTCCCGGTTGTCCCACAGGGCGGTAGGACCGGGTTGGTTGGGGGCGGCGTGCCGGCGGACGGCGGCGTCGTGCTCACGACCGAGAGGATGCGCACCCTGCTGCCCGTCCAGGCAGACGGCACCGTCGTCGTCGGCGCGGGGGCCACGCTCAGCGAGGTGCAGCGCCACGCGACGGCAGCGGGTTGGCAGCTCGGTGTGGACATCGCAGCGCGTGCGCAGGCCACGATCGGCGGCATGGTCGCGACCGATGCTGGGGGAATCGCTGTGGTCGGCCACGGATCGATGCGCGACCACGTCACTGGCTTGGTGGTCGTGCTGCCGGATGGCAGCATCGCAACACCCCGGCAGCACGGCACCCCGCCCGCGGACCGCGACGAGCGGGCGCTCCACGCCGCGATGATCGGCAGCGAGGGCACTCTTGGTGTGATCACCGCGGTTCAGCTGCAGCTGGACGCACCAGCAACGGTCGGCGTAACCGCCCTCGTCCGAGTCCGAGATCTGGCCGAGGTCGGACGCGCAGTCAACGCGATCATCGCCGCAGCCGACCGTGCCAAGCTGCGGCTGCTGGCGTGCGAGCTGATGACCGCACACGGCATGACGCTCGTCGCCCAGACTCTTGGTGTGGCGTCCCCCGCCACGGATGGGTTCGCGGCTGCGCTGCTCCTAGACCTCGCGGCACCAGCGACAGAGGACGCGGTTGCGGCTGTATGCGGCCCGCTGGACGAGGACCCGATCGTGGCGCTCAGCGCCCCCGGGCGTCGCCGCGTGTGGGAGATACGTGAGCGCCACACCGAGGCGTTGTCGATGGCTGGCCCGCCGGTGAAGCTCGACGTTGCGGTCCCGGTCACGCGGTTAGGCGACGCCCTCGCCGGCCTGCCCAACGTGGTGCGCGAGGTGGCGCCGGGGGCCACGGTGGTGTGTTTCGGGCACGCCGCAGAAGGGCGGCTCCACGTGAACGTCCTCGGCGCATCAGGCGCCGAAGAGCCTGTCGCGGCCGCGGTGTACGAGCTGGTGGCGTCGCTCGCAGGATCGGTCGTCTCGGAGCACGGCACGGGGCGGGCCAAGCTCCCGTATCTGCACCTCACGGCCGATCGAGGCATGCTCACCGAGGCTCGCGCGATCAAGAACGAGCTGGACCCGCAGGGGCTGATGAACCCCGGCGTCCGGCTTCCACCGGCCACGCCGCCCGGCTCGTAGCCTCGCCGGTATGGCCCGAGCACACGAACGCATCCTCGGCGTGGACATCGATAACGTCCTCGCCGACTACACCGATGGGCTGCGGCAGATCGTGGCGACCGAGCGGGGCGTCGACCCCACGACGCTGCCGACGCCGAGCGCGTGGGGCGCGTACGAACAGTGGGGCTTCGACGACGACTCGTTCGTCGACCTGCACCGACGCGCGGTCGTTGAGCACCGAATCTTCCGATCACTCACACCGATTCCAGGCGCGGCCGAGGTGCTGCGTCGACTCTCGGAAGACGGCGTCCGAATCCGAATCGTGACGCACCGGCTGTACGTCTCGGGCACGCACCAGATCGCGGCCAGCGACACGGTGCAGTGGCTTGAGGAGCACGAGATCCCGTACTGGGACCTATGCATGATCGCGCGCAAGGGCGATGTGGGCTGTGATCTGTACATCGACGACGCGCCCCACAACATCGTCCACCTCCGCGAGCGGGGGCACGCCGCGATCGTCTACGACTGGCCATACAACCGACATGTGGACGGCGAACCACTGGCCGGGCCACGTGCCACCTCATGGGCCGAGGTCGAAACCCTCACCACACAGGCTCTGCGGGGAACGCGGCGGTTGTTTGACAGCTGAGACCGACTTCTCAAGTGGCGTGCCACAACGCTGCGCCTTGGACGCGGTGATCCACCACACCGGGATCCGGCAGGGCCGGGGATGGCCCCCGGCGAAGTACACAGGGAGCCATCATCTGGAGCCACCGTGCGCGCCCGCCACAGCATCACCGCAACCACCATCGCGGCCCTCGCCGCGCTGAGCGTCGCCGCGGCGCCCAACCTGTTCGCCGGGGTCCACGCGGCCGAGCGCGCCGCTGGCGACACCAGCATCATGACCACGCTCGGCACAGGCCAGCTCGAGGCCGGGTTCGGCGCCCGAACCATCACACCGGTGGGGCCCGTTCCCGTCGAGTGGGCGCCGTTCATGACCCCGCACCCTGTGACCCAGGTCTGGGGCGAGCCGTACACCGACCTCGACGGTGATGGCTGCTACTCGGGCCTGACCAACGAGGACCTCTCACCGGTCCTCGACGCCAAACCGCCAACCGGCGCCACGCCTGAACCGTTTGTGGACCAGCCGTGGAACTCGTCCGGCGACGCGTACCAAACTGGCGCCTTCTCGGTTGATGGTGTGACCATCTACGGCGATCCCGACTCGACCGGCAAGTGGGACGGGGTGTGGGGCAACGCAGGCTTCGGCGCGATCTGCGCGCTCGGCATGCACGACGACACCTGGGCCCGGGCGGTGGTGCTCGAATCCGGCGACGCGACTGTCGCGATGGTCTCACTCGACATCGTTGGGCTGTTCAACATCGAGGTCCAGCGCATGCGCCTCGAGCTGGTCGCCCGCTACCCCGAGATGGAGATCGACGAGCTTGTCGTGTCTTCGACCCACACCCACGAGGGCGTGGACACGATGGGCTACTGGGGCCAGCTGTTCGCTGCCACCGACGGCAAGTACCCCACGTACCAAGCGTTCATGCGCTCCCAGACGATCGACGCGATCTACGCGGCTTGGTCGTCACGACAGGCATCCGACGTGAAGCTCGCCCACGGCGCCAAGCCCATGCGCATCCGTGACTCGCGCCCTCCGGAGGTCACCGACGACGAGGTGCTCACGATGCAGTTCCTCGCCGATGACGGATCGACCATCGGCACACTCGTCAACTGGTCCAACCACCCCGAGGCCCAGGGCTCGAACAACCCGCTTATCTCGTCCGACTTCCCACATGCCACCCGTGAGGCGATGGAGGCAGAGTTCGGCGGCACATCGATCTTCTTCACCGGCGCCGTCGGTGGGCTTCAGACGCCGCTCGGCGTCGACATCGAGGGCTTCGGCTCGGCCGTCAGCTGGGAGCGCACGTCCTACATCGGTGAGCTGGTGGCCGCATCCGCGATCGCCGCCCTCGCAGACGCAGAGATCTTGGAGGTCGACACGCTGCGCGCGTCGCGTCGCACGTTCTACCTCGACTCCGACAACAACGTCCTGCGCACCCTGAACGCCACCGGCGTGTTCGACCTACCGACGTTTACCGGCGGCGAGTCGTGGGGCAGCGACCCGGCGGGTCACGCCGCGGGCGTGCACACCGACGAGATCGGACCGCAGGTCCAGACCGAGATGGTGCTGGTGCAGCTCGGTCCCGCGATGTTCTTGACCGTGCCAGGCGAGCTCTCACCGGAGCTTGAGCTTGGAGGGTTCGGTCGCCCATCCTGCCCGAGCGCTGACACCGGTCGTCCGTACGAGCCGGCCTTCAGCGACACATACAACGAGGAGTACCGCTTCGTCCTCGGCCTCGGCCAGGACGAGCTCGGTTACATCATCCCCGGCTACGACTTTCACCTGTTGGAGGCCCCGGGCGATGCGAGCACGATCAACGGTGGTCCGGGTGGGCTGCCGGGCATCGTGCCGCTTGGCGGTGTCGCCGACGAGCACTGTGGCGAGGGCCACTACGAGGAGACCGTCTCGATCTCGTCCGCGTTCGCCCCGTACGTCGCCTGCGTCGCACAAGAGCTCGCAGGTCGAGATGACGTGTGGGACACCGAGCCAGCGTGCAGCCGCCTCAACACCCACACCAACCCGTACGGCCTCGGCGGGTCCGACGGCCGCAGCGGCCAGATGCCATCGTCGCTGACCGCAGCAGAGGCACGGCAGGCCATGGTCACCGCGCTGCGCGACAGCCACGGCCACAGCCACCTCCCGATCGAAGATCAGCAAGACGCAGGGATCGACTGGGGCGTCGCCGAGTCGTCCCACGACGGCGACGAGGGCTGACGCGATCAGCCCGCTCCGCGACGTAGAGTTGCGGCACGCCGGCGTAGCCCAATTGGCAGAGGCAGGGGACTTAAAATCCCTCCAGGTGTGGGTTCAAGTCCCACCGCCGGTACCACGCACCGCCCACACGCACCAACACCCCAACTGTGCAGCTCTGGTGCCACATACGGGGCCTATCACTCACAGTTCGCATCTGCTGGCTAGAACGGTGGACCTTGGTCGGGGGTGCCTGCGTCGCTTGGCACCGGGCCTCGGTCGAGGCGCACGATCGGGCCGTCGGCGAACAGGTCGGCCGGAGCTCCGACGAGACCCGACGAGGCCCAGTCCTCGGCGGTGATGCCAACATCGGCGATCACGACCTCGCCGGCGTACGGCGCGACGATCGCTTCGAGCAGGCCCGCGGTGGGCAGCCCGAGAGCCACGGTGACGTCGGCGTGCAGCGAGGGACCGATCAGGCCGGTGTCGGCGGCAACACCGGATGGCAGCGCGACAGACACCACTGGCAGGTCGTACCGGGCGGCCCACGCCGCGAGCACCGCGGCGCCACCGCGCAGCGGCGGTTCCGCACCCGGCCCCAGCAACGCATCGATGATGACGTCACCCGCGGGGCGATCCATCTCTGGGACCTCGCTGGCGGTGAAGCCCATCCGACGATCCACCTGCACGCGTGCGCCGGGCGGGGGCGGGGGCACCACCAGGTGGGCGGGCAATGTGACGTCGTCGCGCGCGTCCGAAAGCCGCACCGTGACGTCGGCGCCGGCATCGTGCAGCAGCGCTGCGATGCGGAGCCCGACGCCACCCGTCCCGGCTGGCCCCACGAGCACCGTGGCCGCGTGGTCTGCAGGCGGTCCAACGAGCTCCGTGACCACATCGACGACGGCGCGCGCCGCGGCGTCTGCCACACCCGGCATACGGGCAGGGCCCAGCGCAGCTAACACGGCTGAGACGCCGGCGCGGTCAACCGTCGGAACATCGGCGACTGCGCGACCGGGCACGGCCGACAGACGGGTCTTCGGTGTCCACGCCGGGGCGTCCTCCCACGGACGACACTGCTTGTCCGGGCCGAGCGACGCTGGGTCGATCCCCTCAGTCCAGTCCCCCAACGCCTCCTGCAGCAGCAGCGCCGTGACGATCGCCGTCGCACCCCACAGCAGGTCCTCGTCCAGCTGCCACGCCCACGTCGAGCCACCGGCCGACAGCGGCACACCCCGCCAACGGTCCTGGTCCATCAGCCGCGAGACCGGTACGCGCAGCACCTCGTCGACCTCGTCCGGGCTGGCCACGAGGTGGTGTGGGGCATCCCACCACGCCACGACGGGCGCGACCCAGAAACGCGACGGGGGGAGGTAGAACACGCGACCGCGGCCGACGATCGAAACGCTTTCGGCACGCAGCCCCATCTCCTCGGAGGCCTCGCGCATCGCGGTATGGATGACGTCGTCGTCCTCGTCGTCGACACGGCCGCCAGGGAACGAGAGCTGCCCCGGATGCGACCGCAGGTCCTTGCGTCGCCGCGTCAGAACGATCTGGAGCCCCTCGATCGGATCGTCGGTGAACAGCACCAGCACCGCAGCGACCCTCCCGTCGTCGGGCGTGTCCAGCTCGGACGGCGGCACGACGGCCAGCGACTGCGCCAGCGAGATCCGGAACGCGTCCGCGAGGTTGATCCGCGTCATGCCTGACCCGCCAGCTCGACCAGCCCGTCCAGCCCGTCCGCCTCGCTGACGATCATCCGGTCGTACCGCAGCACATCGAGCACGCCGCGGATGATCAAGCCGCCCGCAGCGAGCACGTCCTCGCGCCCCTCTTGGACCTCGCTGTGGGCCGCGATCGCAGCGCGGTCCCCGACAACAAGGTCGTTGCTCAGCTGCAGCACGTCACCATGCGTCAGCACCTGCCCGTGGACGCACCCGTCGGTCCACACACCGACGCCGGCGCGCAGAGCTGCGATGGTCGTCACGGTCCCCGCGACACCAACCAGCGACGCGGCGGCGGCCAACGCCGGCCCCAACGAGGCAGCGCCCCGCTCGAGCTGCGCACGTATCTCGCTGATAGCTGCGAGGATCTGGGCCTCGGTCGGGGGATCGCTCGGCATGGCCCGCTCGGTCAGCCGGACCGAGCCGAGCTGCATCGACACCGAGGCCACGACCCGGTCGTCGACGTCACCAACAACCAGCTCTGTTGAGCCGCCACCGACGTCGAGCACGATCAGCGGCCGTGGCAGATCGGGCAGCGACGCCGCAACACCACGGAACGCCCCCTCGGCCTCCTCAGCGCCCGACAGCACACGCACAACCGATGCGGGCGCCAGCGCCCGACATCCGTTGAGGAAGCGGTCTCGGTCGGTCGCGTCACGCACCGCCGAGGTCGCGCCGGTCACGACGTCTACGTCTAGCACGCCGAGGTCGCGCCAGCGGTCGCGGTATCGCTCGAAGGCCATCAGCGCCCGTGCGAGTGCCTCATCGTCAAGCACGCCGTTGCGGTCGACGCCCTCGCCGAGGCGCACCATCGTCAGCAGTCGCTCGACGGCCACACCCTGCTCGTCCACGACCAGCAGGCGCATGGTGTTGGTACCG
Organism: Nitriliruptoraceae bacterium; assembly: GCA_047610595.1. Lineage (GTDB taxonomy): Bacteria > Actinomycetota > Nitriliruptoria > Nitriliruptorales > Nitriliruptoraceae > JBFGFG01. The sequence continues at coordinate 21,370 of JBLFZR010000007.1, forward strand.
ACGTCGACCGCCGCACGCATCATCGGGCCTCGGGCGTCCACCATCAGCGGGGCGCCTTGGTCTCGCCGGGGCCCCACTCGTCGAGCACGGTGTCAACATCTACGCACGGCCCGTCGCACGCCAGCGGCAGCACACGATCCAGGGTCTCGTTCCCGATCGGATTGTCACCGGTGGCCAACGTGTGGCCGGCGTGCACATGCAGGCACTTGATATGCCCTGGCATGCCTCCTGCGGAGTTGTTCGCCGGCAGCGGCCCACCCAGCTCGTCGCGGAAGGCGACGTACCGGTCACTGCCCGCCGCGTACTCCTCGGCGAGCTCTGGCTCGGCCTGCAGCCGTTCGTTGAGCCCGACCATCACCTGGTCGGCTTCCAGTGTGCCGACATGCTTCTTGACCAGCGGGCATGTCAGCCAGAACACGGTCGGGAACGGCGTCCCGTCCTGCAGACGAGGAGACACGCGCACGACGGTCGGGATGCCGTAGACGCAGCGGTGGGCGACGGCGCTCTCGCCGCGTGACGGCCGACCAAGCAGCGCCGAGATAACAGCCTTCTCGACCGGGTCGGTGACAAACGGGACGGCGGCCGCCCGCTCGTAGCTGGCGTCCGCGTCACGCCGCACAGCGTCGTTGGGCGTCCCGTTCGCAGGGAGTCCTGAGCTCTCGAAAACCACACATGTTCCATCCTGATGTGCCCCAGACGCTACGCGCCCGGCGGGCCGCGCACACATCTCACACCCGAGGGGCAGACAAGGTGTGACACGTCTTAGACATTCGCGAAGGCCGTAGGGGCAGGGCTCGCGGAGGGCGAACTCATACCAGAGTGCCTCTCAACCCGACGGTCCGCCGTCACGACCGCATGGAGCTTCACATGTCCCGCCGACTGATCGCTGCGGTGAGCGTTGCCTCGCTTGCTGCCCTCGCGTTCACACCGTCGCTGGCCGACGACGTCACGTCCACCGCGCTGGCCCCGGCAGCTGCCGTGCAGCTGGCGCAGGGCCCGACCACGGGCGACGCGACACCCGCCGAGAACGTGCAAGAAGACTTTATTATGGAGTCCTTCGACGGCACCAACATCCACTACACGCTGTTTCGCCCCGCAGGCGCCAGCGCGTCGAACCCAGTGCCGCTGGTGTTCAACAGCCACGGTTGGGGTGGATCGCGCACCAAGAGCATGACGTCGTGGATGGACGCCGGCTTCGGTGCCCTTAGCTTTGATCAGCGTGGCTTTGGCTCCTCCGGCGGCGACGCCAACGTCGAGGACCCGCTGCTCGAAGGCAAGGACATCGCGGGCCTGCTCGACGTCGTCCAAGGCCTCGACTGGGTCATGCACGACGTTGACGCCTCGGCGGACGGTGTGTGGGGTCTGGACGACCCGACCGTGTTCGCGTCTGGCGGGTCGTACGGCGGGGGCTACCAAACCGTCGGCGCCCTGACCGAGATCGCTGACCACGGCGACACCCGGTTCGACGGCCTCGCACCCGAGATCACCTGGTACTCGCTACCAGAGGCGCTCGCACCGTCGCTGGTACCACGCTCGGCGTGGTTGACGCTGCTGACTGGCGCCGGCGTCGCGAACATCCCCCAGTACATCCGCACCGGCTACGCGTACGGCGCGGCCACCGGGCAGTTCCCGGACGGCACGGTTCCCGACGAGATCATCCCGGACCTCGTCACGCGCTTCCAGTCCCATGGCCCGTCCGGCTTCGTCGAGGGTGGCACGTACGTCCCCGATGGCGACGTTCGCCTCAACATCCCGACGCTGTGGCGCCAGGGCTCGTCTGACACGTTGTTCGTCCTCAACGAGGGCGTCAAGAACCTTGAGAACGTGGACGAATCGGTCAAGGGCGAGTCGTTCTTGATCGGTTACAACGGCGGCCACGTGCTGCCGACCGCGTTGCCGCGCGGCTCTGCATCCGGCTCAGATCCGTGCTCGGCAGCGACCGAGTACGGCAGCTTCCTCGCGATGACGCAAGCGTTCTTCCTCCAGATCGCCGCCGGCGAGTCCACTGCAGGCTTCCTCGACCACCCGTACGGCATCGCCGACATGGATGGCAACTGCAACTGGTCCGACACCGTGCGACCGGGCGAGAGTGACGGCGAGTTCGCCGGCTTCGACGCCATCGCAACGACCGGCACGGTCAGCCTCACGGGGGCCGGCGCGCCGGTCTACTACCCGGTGTTCACCGCCGGCGACGAGGCAACGGTCATCAGTGGCGTCCCGTCCGTGGACGCCACCTACTACTCGGCCAGCGCCGATCAGCGCGTGTTCTTCGGCCTCGCGAAGGGAACATCCCAGGCGAACGCCACGGTGATGCAGCACCAGATGATGCCGCATCGCGAGCTCCTGCCGTCCATCGGCCACGACATCACCGTGCAGCTCGGTGGTGGCGGCATGACCGTCATGCCAGGCGAAACCGTCTACCTCGTGGTGTCACCGTTCGCGGACCTGTTCTTCGCACACGGCTCGGTCCGCACCCCCGGCGTCGTCGCGCTGGAGGACATCACGGTGAACCTGCCGTTCCAGCGCTGAGCTGAACGAACGGTCACGCGGCCGTACCGCGAACGCCCCGCCGACATCGGCGGGGCGTTCGTGTGGTTGGTGGCGGGGATGTCGCTCGGCCTCGTCAGCCGAAGATGCCGGTGACAGCGTCCCACGCACGTGCGAACCACCCGCGTTGCTCTGAGTCGGCGTCGCTGAGATCGGGCGCGATCTGCTCGTCCTCAACCGCCGGTGGCACGATCACGTACGGCACCTCGCCCGGCCGCACCATGCCCTGCTCCTCACGCGCCTCAGCTTCGATCGTGGCCGGGTTGTTCAGGTCCTGCACCCGATCCCCCAGCAGCTCGTTCTCTGCCTCGAGCGCGGCCAGCACAGCCTCGCGGTTCTCGACGAGCTCACGCTGCTCGAGCAGCGTTTGGATCGGACCGGAGACGACGACGAGGGCCAGGCCAACCGCTGCAACGAACGCCAGCACGTACGGGCGCTCGCCGCCGAGCGTGTTCACTCGCACGCGTCGAACCAGCTCGCGAGGGCTCGGCGCAACGGGCGCACCAGACGCATCCGTGCCCTGTGACTGACCGGGGGCTTGACCGGGGGCCTGACCGGGGGCCTGACCGGGGGCCTGACCGGGGGTCTGACCGGGGGGCTTGGGGCCCGACATGTCGCTCATCTGCCCTCCATCATGCTCAGCGTTGGAACGCGGACGCACCGGCGTAGCGCGCCGCGTCGCCTAGCTGCTCCTCGATGCGCAGCAGCTGGTTGTACTTCGCGACCCGGTCGGAGCGAGCCGGGGCGCCGGTCTTGATCTGGCCGGCGTTGGTCGCGACCGCAAGGTCTGCGATCGTCACGTCCTCGGTCTCGCCGGAGCGATGGCTCACCATGCAGGTGTAACCCGCGCGATGCGCCAGCTCCATCGTCTCGAGCGTCTCGGTGAGGGTGCCGATCTGGTTGACCTTCACGAGCACCGAGTTCGCGACGCCCAGGGTCAGGCCGCGCTGCAGCCGCTCGACGTTGGTGACGAACAGGTCGTCGCCGACCAGCTGGACGCGGTCGCCGAGCGAATCGGTGTGGGCCTTCCAGCCGTCCCAGTCCTCCTCGTCCATGCCATCCTCAATCGAGATGATCGGGAATCCGTCCGCGAGCTCGGCCAACCACCCGGCGTGCTCGTCGGACGTCAGGCTGCGGCCCTCGCCAGCCAGCTCGTAGCGGCCCGTTGTTCGGTCGAAGTACTCCGATGACGCGACATCAAGCGCCATGGCCACATCCGTGCCGACCGTGTAGCCGGCAGCCTCGATGGCCTCGGCGATCAGCTCGAGGGCCGCGGCGTTCGTCGGAAGGTTCGGCGCGAAGCCGCCCTCATCGCCTAGGCCGGTCGACAGGCCCTTGGCCTGCAGCACCGCCTTGAGTCGGTGGTACACCTCGGCGCCGCAGCGCAGCGCCTCACGGAACGTCGGTGCCCCGATCGGCGCGATCATGAACTCCTGCACGTCCACGTTGCTGTCCGCGTGGGATCCCCCGTTGAGGATGTTCATCATCGGGACGGGCAGCACGTGAGCCGCCGGGCCGCCGAGGTAGCGGTACAGCGGTAGGTCACAGTGGGCGGCCGCGGCGTGCGCGACTGCCAAGCTCACACCAAGCATCGCGTTCGCGCCAAGCGTGCCCTTATCTGCGGTGCCGTCGGTGTCCAACAGCCGCTGGTCAAGGAGCCGCTGCTGGGTCGCGTCCATCCCGAGGATGGCCGGTGCGATGATCGAACCGACGTTGTCTACGGCCCGCACGACGCCCTTGCCGAGGTAGCGGTCGCCACCGTCACGCAGCTCGACGGCCTCGAACTCGCCGGTGCTCGCACCCGACGGGACGGCCGCGCGACCGAACGCACCCGACGCGAGGCTGACCTCGACCTCAACGGTCGGGTTGCCCCGCGAGTCCATGATCTCGCGGGCTGAAACGAACTCAATCGCGGCGTCCAAGGGAAGCTCCTGTGGGTGGAGCGGGCGCGACGTGCAACCCGCACGGTACGTGGGTGGGGTGCCCGCGCTGTGGAGCGCGAACGAGAGTTGATGACGCGTGTGCGCCGACGACGGCGTCAGGCTCGCAGTCGGGCCAGCAGCGCGCCGAGCACCGCGCCGAGCAGCGCGCCGAGCGTGCGACGGTCACGTCCGCCAAGGACGAACCCGATCACGACACCCGCACCGGCGGCGATGGCCAGCTCTGGGACGGCGTGCAGGGACGCCGTGGTCGCGGGCTCAGGACCGACATCCCAGCCAGCGAGCGGGTCGATGCTTGCGCCGTCCTGCGCAAGGTCCGCGGGGCGCACCGAGCTCTCGGCCGATGCGTCCACGAGGGTCGCCGTGGACGTAACGACCGTTGACGGGGTTGGGTCCGCCGCTTCGTCCAGCTCGATCGTGACCACCAAACCATCTACCGCGGCGGCCTCTGCCGGCACCGTGGCGCCCTCGTCGGGCAGGCCATCGCGCGCGGCCGGTTCGGTGCCGTCGTCGAGGAACAGCGATGTGCCGCAGCGGGGGCACGGGCGAGCGGAGGCCTGGATCTGGTTCACGAAGGCAGTCGCGAGGAAGCGACCACACTCGGGGCACTGTGGCGGCGGCACGGCGATCCTTCGGACGAGTCTGGCGCGAGGTTAACGTTTTTGCGCCGGACGGCGGCGAACGGTCTCAGCCGTAGCGCTCACGGCACTCGTCCAGCAGCGCGGATCGCACGACGTCATCAGCAGTCGCAAGGTCGATCTCTCGCTGAGCTGCGAGCCCGACATACCCCTCGACTCGCAGACGAAGCCGCTGGGCCGCGGCTCGCAGCGACAGCTCCGGATCTACATCGAGGCTGCGTGACAGCGCAACCGCTGCCAGCAGCAGCTCGCCGATCTGCGACTCGACCTGCGCCGCAGCATCCTGCCCGTCCTCCGCATCGACACCGACAGCAAGAGACTCAAGCTGTGCACGGATCGCGGCTCCGGCGGCAGCTGCGTCTTGCACCGGCGCGTGAGCCTTACCAGCGCGCGCCACGATCTTGTCCGCGAAAGGCACGGCAGGCTGACTGCTGGCGACCCCGTCGAACGGGCCGGACCGCTCGGGCTTCTCGGCAGCCTTGATCTCGTCCCACCGGGCGGCCACCTCATCGGCGTCGGCCACATCGGCGTCACCGAAGACATGCGGGTGCCGTCGTACAAGCTTGTCGGAGATCCCCCGCGCCACGTCATCGATGGTGAACGCACGTCGGTCGGCCCCAAGCTGCGCGTGAAACACGACCTGAAGCAACACGTCGCCGAGCTCCTCAACGATGTCCTCGTCCTGGCCTCCAGCGATGGCGTCGAGGGTCTCGTAGGTCTCTTCGACCAGGTACTTCGCGAGCGACGCGTGGGTCTGCTCGAGGTCCCACGGGCAGCCGTTCTCGGGGTCACGTAACGCCCGCTCTACCTCGACGAGCCGCAGCAGCTCGCCACCAGCGGGCATCTCGGCGAGGAACATGAACTCGATCTCGATACGGCGCTTGGCACCCTCAAGAGCGACCGCGCGACCGAGACTGACGTCGTCGGCTCCCAGCAGCACCACCTGTTCGGTGCCTGCTTCGGCGGCGTCGCACAGACCCGCCGCCAACCGACGGTCTCCTGGATCACCGATTCCGATCAGGTCGCGTCGGTCGCGTAGGTGCAGCGACCCGTCGGGGATCGGCTCGACCGTCAGCCCCGCCCGTTCGAGGTGGATCGCGGACGGGTGCTGGGACGGGTCACGCAGCAGCACCGCGTGCGCGCCACGCAGCGCGTCCCATGCCGGGAAGCTCAGAAGGCCGGGAGCACCCGCAGCCGACTCGATGAGGACGATGCGACTCAGGATGCAGGCTCCGGATTGGGGAGGCCACCCAGCGGGTCGACCCCCTGGGTGTTGCGGTTCCACTCGCCGAACCGCGAAGCGACCTCGGGGTTGGCATCGGCCAGCGCCTGGCTCTCCCAGCTGGCGATCAGGTCCTGCCCCAGCTGTGACTCGAGCTGAAGACGGATCTCTGATCGGTCCTCATCGGTGGGTACGGCGAACGCGTTGACGACGATCAGGTGGAACCCGAACTGCGTCTGGACCGGTCCCAGCAGCGCTCCAACGACGGCGGGACCGTCCCAGATCGCGGACTCAAACTCAGGGACGTAGCTGCCGCGCGGGGCGACGCCGAGCGAGCCACCGTTCGCGCCGGAGCCTGGGTCGGTCGACAGCTCGGCGGCCAACGCGGCGAACTCCTCACCAGCGTCCAGACGAGCGACGGCCGCAAGGGCCTCTGCCTCGGTCTCGACGAGGATGTGGCTTGCGTCGACCTGCTCGGCCTCGCTCAGCGCTGCCTCGACGTCGGCGTCGGTGACCTCCTGGCCATCAGCCAGCGCGGCACCCACACGCTCACGGATGAGGTTGGCGCGCTCTTGGAGTCGCGCGATGCTGAACGTGACACCCTGCTCAGCAAGGATCTGCTCGAACGCCGCGGCGCCGCCGAACTCGTCCACGATCTGGCCCATACGGGCGTCCACGTCCGCTTCGGTGACGGTGACACCGAGCTCAGCTGCCTGCTGTTGGAACACCGCGGATGTGAGCATGAAGCGCAGCACCAGACGCTGCAGCTCGAGCGTCTGCTCCTGGACTGCATCGCCCGGCAGGCTCTCAGCGCGTAGCGCGATAAACGGGTCGGCGACAGCCGACAGCTGGTCGGCGGTGATCTCGATGCCACCTTCAGCGGTGGCGGCCGCTGAACCGCTGCCGAAGCCGGTCAGGCCCGGCGCTGCGTCGCCGGTCAGCGAGATCGCGGCCTCGCCGCAGCCGGCGAGCACCAGCGCGGCGCTGAGGGACACGGCCGCGAGCGACCGAGAGCTAAGACGGGGCAGCACGCGCACAGACGACCTGACGACGAGGAGAACGGTGGGACGGTCTAACGGTCTAACGGTCTAACGGTCTAACGGTCTAACGGTGTGACTGTAGCCCTGCGGCCGCCCCCTCCACGGGCCGACCCACAGGCCCGGACGCCGCTGTCGGGCGTCCGGACCGGCTCTCGATCAGCCCTCCGAGAGCACCTCGGAGGGCGCGTCAGTCGGGGCGTCAGTCGGGGCGTCAGTCGGGGCGTCAGTCGGGTCGTCGCCGACGGGCGGCTCGACGGTAAGGAGCTCGGCGTTCCAGCTGCCGATTGCCTCGTCGACGGTGACGTCCATGCCATCGAAGATTCCGTCGATGAACGCGCCGTACTCGTCACCGATCGCAGCCTGTCGGAGCGTCTCAAGGACGTCCTCAAACGGGGCCGTGACGATGTCATTGACGAGGATGAGGTGGAAGCCGAACTCGGTCTCGACCGGGCCCACGACCTCACCGATCACGGTGGTGTCGGCGTACACCGCCTCGCTAAACGCGGGGACGTAGCTGCCGCGCGGGGCGAGGCCCAGCACGCCGCCGGTGGGTCCAGACGGCCCGGTCGACAGCTCTATCGCGAGCTCGGCGAAGTCCTCGCCCGCCTCGAGGCGAAGCTGCGCCGCCAGCGCGTCTTCCTCGGTCGCCAGGAGGATGTGACTGGTGTCACTCTGCTGGTACGCGCTCGAGTCGGCGTCGTACACCGCGCGCAGCGAATCTTCCGTCACGCCGCTTTCAACCGAGATCTGCTCCTGCACAAACGTGATGAGCAGGCGGATGTACGCCGCCTCCTCCGAGAACGTCCGGGCGGTGGCGAGGTCGATGCCCTGCTCGGTGGCAGCAAGCTCGTACGCCTCCTGTCCACCTGCCAGCTCGATGTCGGCCTCGACGGCAGCAGCGATGTCATCAGCGGACAAGATCTCGGTCACGACCACGTCGAACCGCTCGGCCACGGCCGCCTCAACGGCGCGAAGCTGGATGAGCTGGCCGAGGATCTCGCGGCTGAGGTTGGCGCGCTCGACGTTCAACGCGGTGTCGGGCTCGTCGGACAGCATCGCCTCGCGCGCCGCCAGCAGCTCGGCCACCTCGGCGCCGGTGATCTCGATGCCGTCGACCGTCGCGGCGACGTCGATGTCAGCGAGCTCCGCGGCGACGTCGTCGCCACCGATCGGAGCACCAGTACAGCCAGCGAGCGCGAGGGTGCCGACCAAGGCGGGCACCACAAGGAGACGAGACGAACGGACGCGCACGGCGAAACCTGACAGGTGGGGATGACCGTGGCAAACGCGCACGGGACTGCGCGAAGGTACCGATGGACCCCGGCGCGCACCCGCGCTGCCAGCGTCGCCGCTCGCAGCGAGCGCAAGGCGGCCCAACCTGTGAAACACGCGATCTTCGAGACCAGAGACCACAGCATGCGTCGTCACCAGCCCACAGCAGCCGCGTCGGTCGCCCTTGTCTGCTCTCTGCTTGCGGGATGCTGGGACGCGCCGGACGTCATCGCTCCGAGCGCTGGACCGGCCCCCCGTCCCTGTTCCCGTCCTCGTTCCCGTCCGCCGCTGCCTTTCCGCGCGAGACCGAGCGCTACGTGCGAACCGGAGGCAGCAGCGACACGCGCATCCATGCCGCGCACCGCAGCCAGCGGGAGTACCGACAGCTCGGCAGCACCCCAGCATGGCGTGATGAGGTGTTTTCCGGGCTGCCGGATGACCTGCGGTGCATCGCCCGCAAGAACGCCGAGGCACACGACGCGCTTGTCGGGCTGCGCGGTGACAGCCCGCCACCAAAGACACTCCCCGCGTGGCGCATCCTCGCACCGGCACCTGCCAGCGATGCCTCTGCACTGGTGCGCTACAACAATCACACCCAGCACGGCGTCGCGGTGCTTGCGTACGCGGAGGTGCTGCGCGCGGACCCAGACGCCTACCTGAGCCACCACAGCTGGCAGGTGAACTACGCGACCAGGGCCGACGACCATCTCCTGCCAGTCGGATACGCCGAGCCCAACCCGGTTCCCGCCGAGGAGCACCTCGGGCGCGAGGCCGTGCCTGTCGCCCACTAGGCCAGGGCTCACATGGGCACGCACAGACAGGGGCACGCACAGACAGGGGCACGCACAGACAGGGGCACGCAAGGGACAGGCGCACACGCCGACATAGGAAGCGAGACCGTCAGGAAGCCCGCACCATGACTAAACGAAGCATCCAGACCGACGAGCATGCCGAGGTAGTACGCCGCATCACGTGGCTGATGACGCTGGCACTCAGCGGCATCTTGGTCATCATTGTGCTCGCGTCGTTGTCCGCCGGGCGAACCCGTGACGAAGCCCGCTCGTTCTCTACGGTGGATGTGCCAGCGCTGCTGGCGCTGGGAGATGCCGGGCAGAGCCTGCTCGAGGCCGAGACCGCGCTGCTGGTTGCAACCCGCGTTGCCGGCGACGCACAGCTCACAGCGCTCGCGGACTACAACCGTGAGCTTGTCGAGGTCGCAGATGCGATCGGCCTCTTTCGCGAGCTCACCGACGGCGACGATGTCTCGGCTGCGCTCGCGGACGACGCTGTCACCGCCTTCGAGTCATGGGTTTCCGTGGTCGACGTCATCGCCGCCGAGCCGCTCCGGCGCACTGACAACGTCCGCTTCGCCGCCGCTGATTTCTCGGTCGTCCGCGAAGCCGTAGACGCGATCGCTGCCGACGTATCCAGCCGTCGCGTCGACGTGTTTCAGGCCAGCATCGACGAGGCCGAGAGGGACGCGATAGCGCTGCGCTACGCGTCCCTGATCCTCCTGCCGCTCGCAGCGCTGTGGAGCTACCGCGTCATCCGCCGGGTGCGCGAGATCTTGCATGAGGGCCGCGAACGCCAGCGCATCGCGACCCAAGAGATCCTCAAGACAAGCGCCCAGGCCGGCCAACTCAGCACCAAGGTGGCCGGCACCGCCACCGAGCTAGGCGGCCTGTCTGACGATCTGCTTCGAACTGCCGGCGCGACCGCCGCAAGCGCGAGCGACATGCTCGGTATGTCCGACGAGGTCGACGAGCACGTCACCTCCGTCGCTGCTGCGATGGAAGAGATGACCGCGGCCATCAGCGAGATCGCTGGCCACGTCAGTGAGGCGTCTGGTGTCACCACCAACGCCGTGGCAGCCGCCCGGACGACGACCACCACGATGGCAGCGCTCGACGCCGCCTCGCGTGAGATCGGCGAGGTCGTCCAGCTGATCGCGAGCATCGCCGAGCAGACCAACCTGCTGGCGCTCAACGCAACGATCGAGGCAGCCCGGGCCGGCGAGCACGGCAAAGGGTTCGCCGTCGTGGCCAGCGAGGTCAAAGAGCTCGCACGGGAGACCGCACGCGCCACCAGCGTCATCGGCGGCCGCATCGAGGCGATCCAGGCCACCACCACAGCGTCCACCGCAGAGATCGACGCCGTCGGTGAGGTCATCGACCACATCGCCGAGCTGCAGAGCATGATCGCGGCAGCAGTCGAGGAGCAGTCGGCCGCCAGCAACGAGATCTCGCGCATGCTCCAGCGCGCATCCTCCGGCACCTCAGAGATCGCAACCTCCGCATCGAACGTCGCGGATGCCGCGCGGGACAACCACGACAGCGCCGATCAGGTTCGCTCGACCGCCGGCCAGCTCACCAGCCTCGCCCAGACTCTGCGGCGTGTGGCGCAGGCTGCGTCCGAGGGCCGCTCGACCGAGGTCTGGTCGTCGGACGGATTGGAGCCACACGAGCCACAGGGGCGGTTCGTGACCGAGGAATCAGCTGACACAGCATCGATCAGCTCGCACATCGACGACTCCCACATCGACGACGCGGATGCAGCTGCGACGAGGACCCGGCGCCTCGCACGTCGTAGCCCTGCCTCCGCCATCTCACACGAGCCGACGCGCGGCCCTCGCACCACACGCAATCAGCCACACCTTCGCTGACCGCACGCGCGGGCGAACGAGGTCAGCTGGCGACCGTCATCACAGCTTTCTTCACCGTGTCCACCGACCAGGCGGGCCCACCGATCAGGCGGACGCTGGGACGTGCGCGCCATGCCCGAGCTCGTCGAGGGCCGCACGGATGGATGCAGCCGCTGCGTCCAAGGCAGCAGGGTCAGGCGAAACGTCAGCCCGCGCGAAGTCGAAGTCCGTGATGTCGCTGGTCGGCAGGACGTGCACATGCACATGCGGCACCTCAAACCCGGCCACGATCGTCCCGACGCGCGGCGGGTCGAAGGCGCGCTGGATGCCCTGCCCGACGATGCGGGTGACCTCACTCAGGTGCTGCCACGTCACCGGGTCTAGATCGAGCCAATGATCGACCTCCACCCGTGGCACGACCAGCACATGACCGTGCGCCAGCGGGTTGATCGAGAGGAACGCCACCGCGACGTCGTCGCGCCACACGAACCGACCAGGCAGCTCGCCCTCGATGATCATGGTGAACACAGATGGCATGGTGGGCTCCGATGCTTGACGTTGATGGGCGTCGCTCACCGCAGGCTAGGCCGCGTGCACCAAGCTTCCGGGACCAAGAGGTGGCAGGCTAGGAGCCCCTGCCCCGCGAGCTGCCATGGTCACCGTGCCCACCAACGCCACCATCGAGCTGCTCGAGCGGCTGGTC
>JBLFZR010000008.1:0-31935 GCA_047610595.1 Nitriliruptoraceae bacterium
AATGGAACTCGTTCGTCAAGGAGGTCATCGCCCACGGCGAGGAAGGAATCGGCCGCGTCGTCGAGTCGCGGATCGGCTTTGTCGGGATCACGTTCGGGGTCAAGGGCGAGGTCACCGAGTACGAGAAAGACGTGCTGTACGGCGTCACGTCCAGCTTCCCGTTCCGCGCTGTCCTTCGGGCGCGGTACTCGCCGGAGGGCGACGGCACCCGCGTCCACTCCGAGTTTGAGATCGAGCCGGGCAAGTTCTTCCCGGTCCCCAAGATCGTGCTCCGCAAGGCGCTGAAGCTGCAGTTCGACAAGGACACCAAGACGATGCGGGCCTGCCTCGCCAAGCTCGCGAAAAGCTAGGGGCGCGACGCCCTCCAACGGCCCTGTCTCGCTCTACTGTCGTGGGCTGAGCCGTGCCCACGTCGTGGGTCGCTACGAGCCAAGGAGCCCAGCCGTGAGCGCTGCCGTCGAGCTGACCGAGTCATTCCCCATCACAGGGGTGACCCCGCAGCAGTGCTTTGATTACATCGATGACGTCGAGAACGTGGGCGAGTGGCTGAGTGTCGCCAAGTCCGCGACCGTCGAAGGCGAGCGAGGCCTCGGTCGGGTCATCAACGCGAAGATCCAGTTCATCATCCCGCTGCCGTTCACGATCAAGGTGACGGTCACCTCCTACGAGGAGCCGGTGCGCTACGCGGTGACCAGCAAGGTCCCGTTCACCTGCGAGCTTGGCGGCACCTTTGAGGAGATCCGCGGAGGCACCCGGCTGACGTACTTCATCACGATGGAGCCGACCAAGTTCTTCCCAGTCCCGCGGATGGTGCTGAAGAAGGCGCTGACGTCGCAGTTCCGCAAGGACGGCCGCCTGCTGCAGGCGGCCCTGCAGCGGCTGGCCTAGCTGGCGTGTGGTTGGCTCCCAGTCCGCCCGATCGGACCCGGAGCCCGCCATGACCGCAGTGCTTGAGAGCTATCTCCAAGACCGTTGGCAGACCGCAGACGGTGCCGGCGATGTGCTGCGCGACGCGACCACCGGCGAGGAGGTCGCGGCGCTCGGGCGCGGCGGATTCGACCTCGCCGCGGCGCTCGATCACGGGCGCACCGTGGGGCAGCGGTCGCTGCGTGCGCTGACCTTCCAGCAGCGCGGTCAGCTGCTCAAGGAGCTCGCGCTGGCGTTGACGGAGGTCAAGGACGAGCTGTACGAGCTGTCGTACGCCACCGGCACCACCAAGCGCGACGCGATGATCGATGTCGACGGCGGCATCGCGACGTTGTTCGCGTTCAGCGGCGTCGGGCGCCGCGAGTTCCCCGCGGCCGATCACGTGCTGGACGGTCCGCCGCTGCCTCTGAGCAAGGATGGTTCGTTCCTCGCACAGCACATGCTGTCACCGCTGCGTGGTGTCTCGGTTCACATCAACGCGTTCAACTTCCCAGTGTGGGGCCCGCTAGAGAAGTTCGCGCCGTCGTTCGTTGCCGGTGTTCCTGTCATCACCAAGCCAGCCCCGCAGACGGCGTACCTCACCGAGAAGCTGATGCGCCTGATCGAGGCGACCGGCGTGTTGCCTCCCGGCTCGCTGCAGATGCTCGCTGCGCCGCCCGCGGACCTGCTCGACCACGTGACCGAGCAGGACATCGTGTCGGTCACCGGCTCGACGGCCACCGCGCAGCTGCTGCGCACGCACCCTGCCATCGTCGCGAACGCGACCCGGTTCGTCGCCGAGGCCGACTCGTTGAACGCAGCTGTGCTCGGACCGGACGCGACGCCGGGCACCGATGAGTTCAGTCTGTTCGTGCGCGAGGTCGTGCGCGAGCTCGGCGCGAAGGCCGGCCAGAAGTGCACCTGCATCCGGCGCGTCATCGTCCCCGACGCCGTGCTCGGCGAGGTCGGCGACGCGATCGCGACGGGGCTTCGCACGCTGCCGGTTGGCAACCCGCGCCACGCCGACACGCGCGTTGGGGCGCTGGTTGACCGTCACCAGCTGGCGGTTGTGCTGGAACGCATCGAGGCCCTGGCCGCCGCCGGCACGTTGGTCACATCGCCCGACGACGGTGAGCTGGTGGACGCGTCGCGCGACGTGGGCGCGTTCATCGCGCCGACGCTGGTGCGCATCGACGACCGGTCGTCGAGCGTGCCACACGAGGTGGAGGCGTTCGGGCCTGTCGCCTCGCTGATGGGCTATCGCGACATGGGTGACGCCATCGACCTCGTGGCGCGCGGACGTGGCTCGTTGGTCACGACAGTCGCGACCAACGACCGGGATGCCGCAGCCACGTTGGTGCGAGGCATCGCGCCGCACAACGGCCGCGTGTACGTGCTGGACCGACGGACGGCCCGGTCTGGGACCGGTCACGGTTCGCCGCTGCCGACGCTGACGCACGGCGGCCCGGGTCGCGCGGGCGGCGGCGAGGAGCTCGGTGGCGGTCGCGCCGTCAAGCATCACCTGCAGCGCACCGCGATCCAAGGCTCGCCCGACCTGCTGACGGCCATCACTGGCGTCTACCAGGCCGGCGCCGAGCGGACCGAGGGGGAGCACCCGTTCCGCAAGTTCTTTGAGGACGTCAAGATCGGCGACGCGGTCGTGGCGGGGCCTCGGACGATCACGCAGGACGACATCGACGCGTTCGCCGCGCTGACGGGCGACACGTTCTACGCGCACACGATGCCCGAAGCCGCCGCTGCCAACCCGTTCTTTGACGGCCTCGTGGCACACGGCTACCTCGTGGTCGCCGCCGCGGCAGGCCTGTTCGTGTCGCCGGAGCCGGGGCCGGTGCTGGCCAACTACGGCCTTGAGCGTCTGATGTTTCAAACGCCGACGTACCCCGGTGACGACATCACTGTCGCGCTGACGTGTCAAGAGAAGGCTGACCGAGTGGGCCGTGACCACGGTGAGGTTCGGTGGGACACTGTTGTTACGAACGCGGATGGCGAGACGCTGGCGACCTATCAGGTGCTGACCCTCGTCGAGAAGCGAATCAAGGTTGAGGAGCCGGCCCCGCCGGTCGCCGAGGAGCCTGTCCCCGACACAACGCAGAGGTGATGACATGACGGTCTGGTCCGAGCCCGATGCCCCCACGCGCCGCGAGGTGCGCCACGACGCCCGGCAGCTACCCACGCTGGTCGCCGGGACTGCGACTACGGCGGAGCGTCTCGCGACGAACTTCGCGCTGGGTCTTGCGCTCGCCCGCGTTGTTGTCGGGTTCGCCGAGGTCGTGTTCCCGCGTCTGTTTTTGCGCTTCCTCGGCAAGCCCGGGACCGCGACTGAGGGGGCCGCCCTTGGGTTCCGTATGAAGGGCGGGCGGGACCTTGGGGTCGGGCTCGTGACCTTGGGTGCAGCGATGCACGGTGATCGCGGGGCCGTCGCGCAGCTGACTGCGACGGGCGTGATCATCGACGCCGTCGATGGCCTCGCCGTGCACCGCGCCGGCCCTGACGTCCTGCGTCGCCCGCTCTATCCGTTGGGTGCGTACGGCGGCTACGCCGTTGGCATCGCCTCGGGAGCGGCTGCGTTCATCCTCGGCCGCGAGGACAGCTGACCACGATGTGGGCCCACGCGGCTCAAGCTGGCTGCTGGCTGCCGGCGCGACGCCAGGCGTGGAAGTCGGCGAGCTCTGTGGCGACCAACGAACGGGTGAACGCCAGCACGCCGACATCGTCGAGGTAGCCGTGTGGGTGCGCGTCTGGCCATGCGTCCTCCGGATCGACGACGTAGCTGATGGCCGACGCCACCACGACGATCGCGGATCCGGTCATCGCGCGGTAGCGCCGACGCGTGAAGGCTTCGAGCAGATCGGCGAACTCGATGATCACATCTGTGTAGGCGCCCAGCTGCTCGGCACGTGCGCTGTCGACCATCGTGCGCGCGGCCTCGACGAGCTCGGCGCATGCATCAGGGTCTTGGAGCATGCTCTCGATCTCGATCAACGAGCGGGCAGCATGCACCTCGCCGGCGGGCACGGTGTCATCGAGCGCGTCGCCCGCCATTCCGGCCCGTGCGGTGAGCGAGCCGGTCGACGTCCCGAGGGCACGCGCCATGCGCCCGAGCGCCGCCAGCGAGGGCTGGCGGTGTCCGTTCTCGACTTGGGACACGAACGCGGCCGAGATCTCTGCCTGCGCTGCAAGGGTGCGCTGGCTGATGCCGCGATCTTCACGGCGTGCGCGAATGGCTCCGCCGATGCCTGTCACGCCTGCCTCCAACATAAGTTAGCTATGAGCTAGCTCCCTGTACACCATACGTTGACTTTAGGATTAGCTCGTACAAGACTGCAGGGACCGCTGACAGGGAGTACGCGATGACTGAGGCCGAGCTCGTAACCGCTGACGTCGACACCCTCTGGCACGCCCTCGTGGCAGCCAAGAAGGGCGGCGACCAGATCAGTGTCCGTCGCATCGAGAACCGCATGCGTCAGCTGCAGGACTCGACACGATTCGCGGGCCTCACGGACGCCGAGCTCGACGCCAAGCTGCGGTCGCTGGCTGGTAACCGCGAGCCGAAGAACGTCCTTGCGTACTCGCCAGGCGGCGTCGGTGGCGGCGATGCAGGCATCGCCGACACGATGGCGATGAACCGCAAGATCCTGGACCAGCAGCATGTCGGCGTGGAGGGGCTCCGGGCCCAGCTGCTCGCCGAGAAGGCGCGCCGCGCGATCGCGTGACCGTGCGACGTGCACAGATGCGATGACGCGGCAGGAAGCTGCCGCGTCATCGGGTATCGCCGTTTCGCTTAGTAGTCGAAGCCCTTGCGGGCCATGACGCCCTCGTGGAACGCGTGCTTGACCTCGCGCATCTCGGTCACGGTGTCCGCAAGCTCCATGATCTCGGGCGGGCAGTCGCGGCCGGTGATCACCACGTGCACCTTCGGCGACCGGTTGCGGAGCGCGTCAAGCACGTCGTCGAGCTCGATCCAGCCCCAGTTGATGGGGTAGGTCACCTCGTCGAGCAGCAGCATGTCGAGCGTGTCGTCCTGCAGGCGGGCCTTGCAGTCCTCCCACGCGGCGAGCGCGAGCGCCTGCGACTCGTCGAGGTCCTCCGCGTTCCACGTGAAGCCGTCGCCGGCCTCCCACCACTCGACGCCGAGCTCGGGCAGCATCTTGGCCTCGCCGGTCTTCCACTCCCCGGACTTAAGGAACTGCACCACCCGTACCCGCCACCCGCGGGCGACACCGCGTAGCGCCACGCCGAAGGCGGCAGAGGACTTGCCCTTGCCGTTACCCGTGTTGACCAGGATCAACGACTCCTTGTGCACCCGCTTCGGGCGCGCTCGCAGCTCGGTGGGCGGCGCTTCCGTCGGCGTGGAGGACGCCTCGATCGGGTCGTAGGGGGTGTCGCTCATGTCAGGCTCCGATGGTTCTGAGGATGTGGTCGGTGTTGAGATGGGGGATCACGGCTGCGGTGACGTCGTCGAGCACGTCATCCAGCGATGGCGGTGGTGGGACGTCGAGCAGGGCTGCGACGAACGTCGGGTCCTCGAGCAGACCGTGTGACGTAACCGCCAGCACGTTGCCGTCAGCCCAGCCGAGCGGGGTGCCTCTGGTGCCGTGCAGGACAGCTGTGCTGGCGCTTGAGACCTGACCGTGGCGTATCTCGTAGGTGGCGTCCACTGTCCGTCCGCGCAGCGCAGACCACGGCGTCGGCAGCTCGGCCGTGGTGGTCGCCGGGCCGTAGCGCAGCAGCTTCTTGCGGGCGTACGTCGTCGACAGCTCCAGCAGACCTAGACCGGGGGTGCGCGTTGGGACCCCGCCCTCGACGCCGAGCGGGTCGATGACCTCGCGGCCGAGCAGCATCGCGCCGCCACAGATGCCGAGCACGCGCGTGCCGCCGTCAGCGGCTGCGGCGATGGCCCGGTCGAGGCCGACCTCGCGCATCCATGCGCCGTCGTGGGCCACGTGCTTGGAGCCGGCGAGCACGATCAGCTCGGCACCCACGAGGTCCGCGGGGGAGCGGGCCCACACGACCTCGGCGACCTGTGCGAGCGCGGCGAACTCATCGAGGTTGCTCGCAGCGCGCCCCGCGACGATCGCGACGCGGGGCGGGTTTGTCACGCCGGCTGGCGGGGTCCAGACGCGCGCGCCGTCTTCGTCCGGCAGCGCGTGGCGCAGCATCGGGACCAGGCCCACTGTTGGAACGCCGGTTTTGCTCTCGAGGATGGCGGGGCCGGGGTCCAGCAAGGACGGATCGCCGCGGAACTTGTTGAGGATGAAGCCGGCGTAGCGCGACCGCGCATCGTCGTCGACCAGCGCCCACGTCCCGTACAGATGAGCGAACGCCCCGCCGCGGTCGATATCGGTGACCAACAGCACCGCCGCGTCGAGGTGCTTGGCGACCCGTCCGTTCACGACGTCGGGCAGGTTGATCTCGGCCGGCGATCCGGCGCCTTCGACGACGAGCAGGTCGTGCTGCCTTCGCAGCCGGTCGGCGGATTCCTCGATCGCGGCCCACAGCTGCGGGGGTCGTTCGCGCCACGGCAGCCCGGTGAGCGCGTCGTCAACGTGGCCGTGCACCACGACCTGACTGCGGGTGTCGGCCTCAGGCTTGAGCAGCACCGGGTTGTGATCGACGCCGGGCGTGACGCGGGCAGCTCTCGCCTGCAGCCACTGCGCGACCCCGATCTCGCCGCCGGGCGTGACGCGGGCGTTGTTGGCCATGTTCTGGGCCTTGAACGGCGCAACATCGATGCCAAGATCTGACGCCCACCGACACAGCACCGTGGTCAGCATCGACTTGCCCGCTGACGAGGTGCACCCCTGGATCATGAGTGCCCTCATGTCTTTACCTCATCCTGATCCAAGCGAGTGTGCCCCGATTGCAGCTGTGCTTTTGATCGACGCACACTCGACAGCTGGGCCACAAGCGCCCGGCTCACGACCTGCCCTCGTCATGCAGCTGAGTAAGCCCGGACGGAGAGTGGGTTTTCGATGCTGGTGCAGTCGGCCCCGTGCTGAAGGGCGGGCCGCGGTGGTGGGTCCGGGTAGGGACCACGATGCGGTGGCCGTGCTCGTCGACGAACACGCGGACCTCGGCGCCGTACGTGCGCTCGATCAGCGACGGGGACAACACCTCAGCGATCGGGCCGGCGGCGATCAGCTGGCCGCACGCGAGCAGGGCGGCGTCGACGGCGAACTGGCCGGCGATCGTCAGGTCGTGGAGCGACGAGATGACCGTGATGTTGCGCTCGCGTCGCAGCTCGTCCACCAGCTCGAGCACGGTGTGCTCGTGGGCGAGGTCCAGCGCGGAGGTTGGCTCGTCCAGCAGCAGCACGGGTGCCTCTTGGGCGAGCGCGCGGGCGAGGACCACCCGCTGTGCCTCGCCCCCCGACAGCGTCAGCACGTCGCGGTCTACGAACCGTCCCACCTCAAGACGCTCGATGGCCTCCTCGACCACGGCCAGATCGCGGGCGGTCTCCGTACGCAGCGGTCCGATATGGGCGGTGCGACCCAACAGCACGTAGTCGCGCACCAGCATCCCGGCGGGCAGCACAGGGCGCTGGTCGACCAGCGCGACGCGTCGGGCGAGTGTCCGGGGCTTCGCCGTCGCAACGTCGAGCCCGTCAATCGAGATCGCGCCGCCGTCGATGTGAACCAGGCCCGCAAGCGCGCGCAGCAGCGTCGTCTTGCCGGCGCCGTTCGGTCCGAGCAGGCCGAGCCAGCCGCCGCGTTCGACTTCGATCGAGACGTCGTCCAAGATTGCAACGTCGCCGATACGCACGGTGACGCCACGGGCGGTGATGACCGGCCCGTCGGTCTGGGGCTGCAAGATCTCGTTCACAGCAGGGTGCGGCGGCTGTTGCGCAAGATAACAAGGAAGAACGGGCCGCCGACAAACGCCGTGACGACGCCGATCGGGAGCTCGGCAGGTGACAGCACGGTCCGCGCAGCGATGTCGGCGATCACCAAGAAGGCTGCGCCGAGCACGAACGAGAGCGGGACCAGCAGCCGGTACGAGCTGCCGACCAGCAGGCGCAGTGTGTGGGGCACCACGATGCCAACGAATCCGATGAGGCCGCTGACGGACACGACTGCGGCCGTTCCGAGCGTCGCGAGCAGCACGATGGTCAGCCGGACCCGGTTGGTCGACAGGCCGAGCGCGGTGGCCTCTACGTCGCCCACCGCCAGCACATCCAGCAGCCGTCGCGACGCGATTATGCCGCCGACGGCCAGCGCCGCGAACGGGGCGACGACGAGGACGTCGGTCCAGCCAGCGGTGTTGAGCTGCCCGATGAGGAAGCCGTACACATCGCGGATCGACTCGACGTTGCGCAGCTGGACGAAGGTCTGCCCCGCGCTCAGGAAGGCTGACACTGCGACGCCCGCGAGGATGATGGTGGCGCCCGCGCGTCCGCCCGCTGAGCGCCCCAAGGTCCAGGTGAAAAACACCGCCCCGGTCGCGCCGATGAAGGCGAACACCGGCACGGTTGCGGGGCCGAGCGGCGCAACGTTCGCTGCGATGACGATGGTTGCACCGAGCCCCGCGCCAGCGCTCACGCCCAGGAAGTACGGGTCAGCCAGCGGGTTGCGGAACACACCTTGGTACGCCGCACCCGCGGTGGCCAAGGTTCCGCCGACGATGGCTCCGAGTGCCACGCGTGGCACCCGCAGCTGCCAGAGGATCTTCAGCTGGCGTTCGGTCAGGTCGGTGCCGATGCCTGGGACCCAGTCCAGCAGCGCGCGGAGGATGCTGACCGGTGCCAGCTCGGCAGGACCGATGGTGATGCCGGCGAGCAGCGCGACACCGAGCAACACGACGGACGCGGTCGCCCACCCGACCGGCCGGAGCCGGTGACGGGGGGAGACCGCGTCTGTCGTAGTCATGTGCAGCTCAGCTCAGGTTTGCGAGCGCCTTCGCGATCGCCTCGGCGAACTCGACAACGCGCGGGCCCCAGCGGGATGCGACGTCGTCGTTGAGCTCGATCACGTTGCCGCCTGTGACGGCAGACATCGTGTCGAACCCATCACGGGCGCCGAACGTGTCGGTCGTCTCGGAGCAGAACACGGTGCATGCGAGGAACACCAGCTCCGGGTCAGCCTCGACCAGGTACTCGGCGCTCAGCTGCGGGTAACCGAACGCGGCACCGTCCGCATCGGCGGGGTCTGCGATGTTCTCGAGGCCGAACAGGCCGTAGATCTCGCCGATGAAGGTCGAGGACGTCACCGAGTACAGATCGGTGGAGAGCTCGTGATAGAAGCTCAGCCCCTCGCCCGCGGCGCCGTCGGTAAGCCCTGCCAGCGCCTGCTCGATCTCGGTGTTCACCACACCAGCCTCGGTGCTGCGGCCGGTGGCGTCGCCAAGGACGCCGATCTGGCGGTAGGTGTCGTCCAGCGTGACCGCCGACCCCTGGAGGATGACGTCGACCCCGACGGCTGCGAGGCCGGCGACCATGTCGTTGCGGTCACCGGATGCGATGACCAGGTCCGGGTCGTAGCCGAGGATCGCCTCGACGTTCGGGTCGAAGGCCGACAGGTCCTCGATGGTGGGTGCCTCGGCCGGGTAGTTCGAGTAGCTGTCGGCTGCCACGATGAGCTCGCCAGCGCCGATGGCGAACAGCATCTCGGTGGCGGTGGCCGACAGTGTCACGATGCGCGTGGGCGCCTCGTCGAGCGTCAGGTCGCCGCCGTCGTGGGTGATCACGACCGGGAACGCGGCGAGGCTGTCCGCCTCTGTCGCGGTGTCAGCAGACGCCGCGGTCGTGGGGGCAGTGCCCTGACTGGATGGGTCGAGTGGGTCGGTTGCGCACGCGGTCAGGCTGACCGCGAGCAGGATTGCGGGCGCGATGCGCCGCAGGATGGTTCGGGACATGGTGTGTCCTCCTCCGCTAGTGGGAGAAGGAAGGCGACATGGGCGGGAGCTGTCCCGCCGCACGGTCGACCCTTCCTCCGAGGGTTCTGACGTGACCTCGGGGCAGGCGACCGGACTCATCCTCTGACGCTGGCTGCGTCGAGGCTTCACCGTGGCGTGGGACCGCGTCGGACTCTCACCGACCTTCGCTGACCACCCGAGGCGTCGCACCTTGAACGGGTGCGACCGCAGCGAACGTTACCGCAGCGCTCGAACGGAGAGGTCTGCGATCGCACGCGGGACGTAGCTGGGAGACGCAACGAAGGCGCCCACAGGGGACGCCTTCGTTACGAACCGAGCGGCCGTGTCAGGCGGCCTGCGCGTCGAGGTGCAGATGGACGGCCTCGCGGACGACCTCAGCCTCTGCGTGCACGTTGCTGGTCAGCCCGGACTGTGGGTCGTCTTCGACCATCAGTGCGCGGCACCGGCGGCCGAGCTCGCGGGCGCCGATCGCGTCGGCGTTGGACGCCAACCGCTGTGCCGTCGACTTGCGGCTGGTGGGGTCACCGTGCTGGATGGACGTCATCGTCGAGTCCAGCGTGTGGAGGAAGCTGATGGCTTGTGTCGCCACCGCTTCCTCGTCGCCAAGGGACTCGCACAGCTCGTCGAGCCGGGTGGTCACCTCGTGCGGGGTTGTAGCGGAAATCGTGCTCAGGGGATACATGGTATGTGTTACCTCCGCGGCGCACGGTAGGGCATGTGCGGTGTCCGTTCGTACAGGGTGGTTCGTTAGGCGCACGCACGACGCCCCGGGCGCAGGGCCCGGGGCGTCGTGCTGGTCCGGCTGCAATCAGCCGCAGAGCAGCTCGACGTCGACGGACTCGCCACGCTCGATGAGGACGTTGACGCCCGGGCCGCCGTCGCAGGACACGGTCCAGAACTCGTTGGTGTGCGGGGTCTCAACCTGCACGCCGTCGACGGTCACCGTGCGCGACGCGACGAACGGGCGGGTGGATGGGTTGACGTGATATTCGAACGTGCCACCGGTGCCGACCACCATGGACGTCGTGGTGACGTCCTCGATGAAGCTGCCGTCCCACAGGGGGGCGTCGCCGGTGCGCGTGACCTGAATCGTGGAGCCGGCCGGCGCGGTGCCGGTCAGCACCGAGTGCGTCGACGCGTTGGCCGCGTTCTCGAGCGCGATCATGTAGGACTCGCGCATGCCGCCGCCGAGGGTGGAGTGCTCAATCTGCTGTCCGAGGCAGTCCTTCTTACCGCCCGTCGTACGGGCCTCCGCTGCCGCTTGGCCCGCGGGGGTGCCCTGAAGCTGCTTGAGGTTCGAGGCCGCGTTGAACTCGCCGGTGTACTCGGTCACAACCTGCTCGAAGGCCGGGTGGAACGAACCGCCGCCTGGCATCAGCTCGAAGGTGTAGCCGTAGCCACCGGTTGCGTTGTAGCTGTAGTCCTCGGTGGTGCCGGTGGTGTCGTACAGCTCCCAGCCGAACTGGTTGGAGTAGCCGGTCTGCGCGGTCATAGCCTCGCCGAGCGCCTGCATGCCGTAGTCGATGCCGTTGCCGGGGCCGTCGCTGTCGATGGTGAAGCACTCGTCGGGCGCGTACCCGCGCGGGTAGCCGTCGGGGCTCATCGTCTCCGGTGAGACGCCGTTGGGGCGCAGCAGCAGACGGCCGCGGGTGTGGTTGGTGATAAGAGTGGTGACCTGGCGAGTCGAGATAAGCGAGCGGATCGCCTGTGTCTCGGGCTCCGAGAACGGGGCCGGGCCGCGGTAGGTGCCGGACTGTGGCGCCGGGTCGGCACCCGGTCCGCCCCACAGGCCCCCGTAGTTGCGGTTGAGGTCAACGCCGATGGTGCTGGTCTGGCCCGCCGCGAGCGGCAGCAGCTGGCAGGTGCCCTCCGGCTGCGACTGGCCCTCGACCACGCGGCAGTTCTTACGCCACCACGCCGGGCCGGAGCTGAAGTCGAACAGATCGCCCTGCATCCGCGACACGCCGTAGCCGTCCGGGTTGCTGACGGGCACGACGATGAGACGCGAACGGCTCATCAGATCGGTGATGCGCGCATCGCCACCGGCGAGGCCCTGGACGATGTCGGTGGCGAACTCCATCGGCAGCTCGGCCGATGGCCACTCACGGGCGTGGTGCACGCCGAACATCAAAAAGACCGGACGGCCATCATCGGCTTCGGTGACGTCAACGCCGACCTCGATGCCGAACAGGTCGCGGCCCTCGACCGACTTGCCGATCGAGATGCGCTTTGCAGCTGTCGGGTTGCTCTCGACCAGCGCGTCGATGTCAGACGAGAAGTCGTCCAGCTGGCGGTAGGTCGTACGGCCGGACGGCAACGGCGAGAAGCCGTCGACGGTCTCGGCGTACGCGACGTCCAGCGCGATGCGCTCGGAGTTGTCCGCCACGAGGTCCGCTATCGCGACGATGTAGCTAAACCCCGCGTCGTCCAGCGTGGCCAGGTCGCGCGGTGAGGTTGCGATGACCTCGACGTAGCTGTTGGACGCGTGCTCGGTGACGTCCAGACCCAAGGCGTTGATGGCGTTGCGGGCGTCGAGCGTTGGCGCGTCGACCTGCAGCAGGCGTGGCGCGAAGGCCATACCGAGGTCGGCAGCCGTCACGAGGTCGCGCTCGGCGACCCACGGGCCTGCCGCGAGGGCCGGGGCGAACGCGAGCGTCATACCGGCGATGGCGCCGGCGGCGATAAGGCCGCGGAATCGGAAGCTGGACATCAAGCTGGTCCTCGAAGATCGGTTGGTCCAGTTTGTGTTCCACGGCTACACCGGCGTCACCTGCTGCGACACCGAACACAGACGCAGAGCGCCCACCTCGCGAGGAGGTGGGCGCCGGATATGCGTTGTCGGTGCTCAGCAGAGGTTGCCGACGTCGGCGGATGCACCGCGCGCGACGAGCACATCGATGCCCGCCCTTCCGTTGCAGCTCACCGTCCAGAACTCGGGTGTCTCGGGGGTGAGGATGTCGCCCGGCTCGTACACGCCGCCGGTCAACGTCCACGGGCTGACGCCCGCGAAGTTGATGACGGTGAGCGTCCACGTTCCGACGGCGAGGCCATCCTCGGAGGTTGCCTGGACTGTCTCGGCGGAGCCCAGCGAAGCGGCGGACGCGACGAGGTTGCCGGACGGGTCACGCAGCTCGAGGTCGTAGTCGTCCTGGTCTAGGGCGAGTGAGGAGAGCGTGGCGACAAGCCGGCCGGCGCCCGCAGGGACGTTGACTGTGATGTCGGTCGAGCCGATGGCCGGGGGCAGCGTCGTGGCGCCCGACTCGTCGATCTCGATCAGCGGGTTGCTCAGATTCGGCACGGTGCGCGAGGACACGAACGGACGGGTCGACGGGTTCACGTGATACATGAAGCCGCCGTCCTGCGAGGCTGTCATCGAGGTGGTGACGGTGTCGGACATGAACGAGCCGTCCCACAACGGGAAGTCGCCGGTGCGCGTCACGGTGATCACATCGCCAACCGACGCGGTGCCGGTGAGGACCGAGTGCGTCTTGACGTTGACGACGTTCTCGAGCGCGATCAGGTAAGACTCGCGCATGCCGCCACCGAGCGTGGTGTGCTCGATCTGGTCGCCGGCGCAGTCAGCGCCAGCTGCCGAGGTGTGTGCCTCAGCAGCGGCCTGGCCGTCGGCGGTGCCTTGAAGCGCCTTGAGTGCCTTGGCCTTGGACGTCGTGCCGGTGTACTCCTCGATGACGTTGGCGAAGGCGGGGTGGAACGAACCGTTCATCAGCTCGAAGGTGTAGCCGTAGCCGCCGGTTGCGTTGTAGCTGTAGTCCTCGGTGGTGCCGGTGGTGTCATACAGCTCCCAGCCGAACTGGTTGGAGTAGCCGTTCTGGGCGGTCATGGCCTCGCCGAGCGCCTGCATGCCGTAGTCGATGCCGTTGTCGGGACCGTCGCTGTCGATGGTGAAGCACTCATCCGGCGCGAAGCCGGCCGGGAAGCCATCAGGGCCCACTGTCGTCGGGGCGACGCCGACCGGACGTAGGAGCAGGTGGCCCTGGGTGTGGTTGGTGATAAGTGTGGTGACCTGACGGGTCGAGATCAGCGAGCGGATCGCCTGCGTCTCGGGCTCCGAGAACGGCGCGTCGCCGTGATAAACCGCGGAGGAGGGCTCTGCGTCCGCACCCGGTCCGCCCCACAGGCCGCCGTAGTTGCGGTTGAGGTCGACACCGGTGCCCGCGCCGGTGGGGGACCACACGATCTCGCAGGTGCCTGCGGGCTGGGCGACGCCGGGGACGTAGCGGCAGTTCTTGCGCTTGTATGCGTTGGTCGGGGTCAGCGATTCGCCGACCTCACCGAACATCTCAGAGGACTCACGCGATGCCTTGTATCCGTCGGGGTTGCTGACCGGCACGACGATGACACGGCTGCGGTTGAGCAGGTCGGTGATGCGCGGGCCGTCGCCGGTGTCTTGGCCGTAGCTGTTGACAAGGTCGATGGCGAACTCCATCGGCATCTCAGCCGAAGGCCACTCACGGGCGTGGTGGACGCCGAACATCAAGAACACCGGGCGGCCGTCCTCGGCGGCGTTGACGTCACGGCCGATCTCGATGCCGGTCAGGTCGCGGCCCTCGAGCGACTTGCCGATCGAGATCTTCTTGGCGATGTCGCCGTTGTTCGAGACGAGTTCGTCGATGTCGGTGCCAAAGTCATCGAGGTTGCGGTAGCCGACGCGGCCGGACGGCAGGTCGCTGAGTGCGACGGACTCGGCGAACGCGGCATCGGCAGCGGCGCGCTGTGACTCGTGCAAGATCAGGTCGGCGATCGCGACGTCCCAGGTGAACCCGGCGTCGCGCAGCACGGCGATGTCCTGCGAGGAGTACGCCAGCACCTCGACGTAGTCGTTGCTGGCGTGCTCGGTGACGTCGAGGCCCAACGCGTTGACCGCGTTGCGGGCCGCGAGCGTCGGGGCGTCGACGTGGAGCAGACGCGGCGCGAAGTCGAGGCCGATGTCGGCGGCGGTCACGAGCTGCGTGGCCGGGTCGTCCGATGACAGCGCGGGCGCGAAGGCGAGGCCGGTGGTGATGAGGCCGGCGAGTGCGCCGGCCGTGGCGATGCCGCGGACAGAGGCGGGGAGACGCATAGAGGGTTCCTGAGAGCATGGCCCAGCAGTTCGTCCGCCGGGGTCAGAGTGGGTAATTCGGCGTACCACGCCCGCGTTCCTGCCTTCGAGGTATGACCGTGCATCCTGCGAACAGAGAACGGCCCGCTCATCGAGAGAGCGGACCGTCCTGTGGTGCGGTGGTGCGGTGTTAGCTGCAGACGTCGCCCAGAGCCACCGCGTCGCCGCGGGCAACCTCAACACCGACCTGGCCGGCGATGCCGTCCGCGGTGATGCAGGTCAGCGTCCAGCTCTCGAACCGGCGAGGTGTTGCGTCGCCGAGCACGTTCTTGGATGCCATCTGCAGCTCGTACGCGAGCGACCCGAGCGCGTTGCTCACTGTGATGGTGTAGATCCCTGCCTCGACGCCAGCGCCGTTGACGCCCGTCCACGCGATGGAGTTGATCGGGCCGAACTCCTTCGCGGTCGCGACCTCGGTGCCGTTCGCGTCCGCGAGCGAGAGCTGGAACTGGTTGTAGCTGACGACCTGTCCGTCAACGGGCACGGTGGTCTGCACCGTGACAGCCAGCAGGTCGACCGCCTCGGTCACCTCGAAGGTCTGCGTGCCGGACGTCAACGGCGGGACGACGCCGCTGACGTTGGCCGAGTCGATGGCGGGGCCGAGCACCGGTGCCTTGCGGCTCGCGACGAACGGGCGGGTGGATGGGTTGACATGCCAGTCGAACGAGCCATCGTCACCGACGACCATAGAGGTGCCCACCGAGTCGCCGAACAGCGTGCCGTCCCAGAGCGGGAAGACACCCGAACGCTCGAGCGTGAGCGTGGCACCAGCCGGCGCGTTGCCAGAGATGACCGAGTGCGTGGCCGCGTTGACCGCGTTCTCGAACGCCAGCATGTAGCTCTCGCCGTTGCCGCCGCCGACCGCGGTGTGGTCCTGCGGCGTGCCGCCGCAGCTGTCTGCGGCACCGGTCGTCAGGTCGCTCGCGTTCTCGGGCGTGACGCCCTCGGCTGCGGGGTTGCTACCGGTGTACTCGTTGACGACGTTCTCGAACGGCGGGTGGAACTCGTCGGGGCCGATCTCGAAGGTGTAGCCGTAGCCGCCGGTTGCGTTGTAGCTGTAGTCCTCGGTGGTGCCGGTGGTGTCGTACAGCTCCCAGCCGAACTGGTTGGAGTAGCCGTTCTGGGCGGCCATGCGCTCACCGAGCGCCTGCATGCCGTCGTCGCTGCCGTCCGCGCTGGTGAAGCACTCGTCCGGCGCGAAGCCGACCGGGTTGCCGTCCGGGCTGATGGCGTTCGGGTTGACACCGACTGGGCGCAGAAGCAGGTTGGAGAAGGTGTGGTTGGTGATCAGCGTGGTGACCTGGCGGGTCGAGATCAGCGAGCGGATCGCCTGCGTCTCTGGCTCCGAGAACGGGGCCGGACCGCGGTAGGTCGCGGAGCTGTTGTCCGCGGATGCACCCGGGCCGCCCCAGAGGCCGCCGTAGTTGCGGTTGAGGTCCGTTCCGAAGCCAAGGCCGCCCTGGGACGGAACCAGCACGCAGGTGCCGGCCGGCTGGGTCTGACCGTTCAGGTACCGGCAGTTCTTGCGCTTGTAGGCGTTGCCCGGCGTCCCGAGGATGACGGCGGTCCCCACGTCTCCGTCGGACCCCAGCACGTTCAGGTCCACGAGCTCGCCAGAGCTGCGTGATGCGTCGTAACCGTCCGGGTTGCTCACCGGGACGATGATCGCACGGCCGCGGCTGAGCAGGTCGGTAACGCGTGTGTCGCCGTCGTTGAACTTGTTGATCAGGTCGTGCGCGAACTCCATCGGCAGCTCGGCCGACGGCCACTCACGGGCGTGGTGAACACCCAGCATGAAGAACACCGGTCGGCCGTCCTCGGGCTCCTGGACATCAACACCGATCTCGATGCCGATCAGGTCGCGGCCCTCGATGGAGCTGCCGATCGAGATGCGCTTGGCGATCGCAGAGTTGTCGCCCGTGAGCTGGTCGATCTCGGACTCGAAGTCGCCGAGCACGCGGTAGCTGTTGCGACCGGACGGCAGCTCGGTCACCGCGACGGCCTCGGCGAACGCGGCGTCGATCAGCCCTCGCTCGGACTCCCGCGCGATCATGTCGGCGATGCGAACGTCGTATCGGAACCCAGCCGCGGTCAGCCTCGCCGCCTCGGCGGCCGTGTGCAGCACGACCTCGACGTAGTCGTGGCCTGCGTGCTCGGTGAGGTCCAGCCCGAGGTTCGACAGCTGCGTGCGTCCGGCGGCATCGTCGACCGTGACCGTGACCAGCTGCGGCGCGAAGTCCAGACCAAGATCAGCAGCGCTGACGATGTTCGCCTGCACGCTGTCGCTACGGAGCGCGGGTGCGAAGGCGAGGCCGGCGCTGATGAGGCCGGCGAGGGCGCCGGCAGCAACGACGCGGCGGGCGGGCCGAGAGTGGTTCATGTGGGGTTCCTGTCGGATCGCGATGACCGTCGTAGGCGAGAGGGAGCGAGTGTTTGTCCGCTGGAGTGTTCTTCGCGTCGCGCGGCGTAACCACCTCCTGGGGGTGCGGCGAGCGCCCGAACGATGGTGCGCGCGGTGCTGCGGTCACAGATACGACGGCGCCCCACCTCGCGAGGAGGTGGGGCGCCGCTGTCGTGTTGGTGTGTCGGTCAGGCGGCGACGTCGCTGCCGTCCTCACGACGACGCAGGCGGCTCGCGCCTGCCAGCGTGAGGAGTGCGATGGCGATGGCGCCTCCGCCTGTCGCGGCCAGATTCGGGTCCGAGGCCGGGTCCGGCGCCGTCGACGTGACGCCCGCGACGACGACGCAGAAGTCATCGGAGAGGTTGATCGAGTCACCGCGGTCCACGGTCACATCTTCGGTCCCCGCATCCGTGCCGTCGATGGTGCAGGTGACCGTCCACTGCTCGACCGTGCGCGGCGTCAGCAGCTCTGCCGGCGGCACGTAGCCCGGGTAGTTGCCCTGCGAGATGGTGGTGTTGTGCTGGCCGGTGCCCACGAAGTTGATGACCTTCAGCAGGTACGAGCCTGGCGTCAGCATCCCGAGCGGACGGTCGATGCGAATCGACTCGGCCGATCCCGGGTTGTTGCCGGACGAGCCGATCAACGTTGCGTCGGGGGCGTACAGCTCGAGGTCGATGTCATCGGACGGGACCACCAGCTCGGTGTCGATATGCAGTGACTGCACACCCTCGCCGACGACGATCTCGATCTCGGTCGATCCGCCCGGAGGCGCGATCTCGGAGTTGGTCGTGCTGGACATCTCGGCGCGTGCTGGCGCCGGTGCGTCCTGGTCGATGTAGGCGCGGCTGTCGCTGAACGGACGCGTTGATGGGTTGACGTGGTATTCGAACGTGTTGCCAGCTGGCACGGTCATCGATGTGGTGACCGTGTCGGTGACCTCGCTCTTGTCCCACAGCGGGAAGGTGCCGGTGCGCGACACGGTGATCGTCGCGCCCGTCGGGGCTTTGCCTGCGATGATCGAGTGCGTCTCGGGGTTCGCCGCGTTCAGCGCCGCTTGGTAGTACGCCTCCGCGAGGCCACCACCGACGACGGTGTGCTCGTGGTCGGTGCCCTCGCAGGCGCGGGCGCTGCCGCTTGTCTTGTCCGCTGCGTTGGCCGGGGTCACGCCTCGGGCCGCGTCGGTGTTACCGGTGTACTCGTTGACGACGTTCTCGAACGGCGGGTGGAACTCGTCGGGGCCGATCTCGAAGGTGTAGCCGTAGCCGCCGGTTGCGTTGTAGCTGTAGTCCTCGGTGGTGCCGGTGGTGTCGTACAGCTCCCAGCCGAACTGGTTGGAGTAGCCGGTCTGCGCGGTCATGACCTCGCCGAGCGTCTTCATACCGAAGTCGCCTCCGGCGGAGGTCTCAAAGCACTCGTCCGGTGCGAATCCGATCGGGAAGTCGTCGGGGCCGACCGTCGTCGGGACGACGCCGACCGGACGCAGCAGCAGGTTTGAGAACGTGTGGTTCGTGATCAGCGTGGTGACCTGCCGGCTCGAGATCGCCGTACGGATGGCCTGCGTCTCGGGCTCCGAGAACGCGTCTGAGCCGCGGTAGATGGCGCTGGGCTGCTCGGCATCGGCGCCGGGGCCGCCCCACAGGGCGCCGTAGTTGCGGTTGAGGTCAACGCCGATTCCGTAACCACCGGGCGACGAAAGCGCGGTGCAGACGCCCTGCGGGAACGGGGTGCCGACGAAGTTGTTGCAGTTCTTGCGCTTGTAGGCGTTGCCGGGCGTGGCGAGGATGACGAGCGTGCCCTCGAGGCCGGTCGGACCGTCGGTGCCGACGAGGCCCGTCAGGTCGACAAGGTCGCCGCTCTCGCGTGACGCCAGGTAACCGTCCGGGTTGGACACCGGCACGATCACGATGCGCAGCCGCGTCAGCAGGTCGATGGTGCGTGCGTCGCCGTCGTTGACGTCGTTAAGCACCGTGTAGGCGAACTCCATCGGAGTCTCGGCCGACGGCCATTCACGTGCGTGGTGGTTGCCGAACATCAAAAAGACCGGACGGCCGTCGTCGGGCGCGTTCACCCCGGAGGTGATCTCGATGCCGGTGAGGTCGCGGCCCTCGTAGGACAGACCCAGCGAGATGCGCTTGGCGACGTCCGGGTTCGCCGTGACCAGCGCGTCGATCTCGCTGCCGAAGTCGGCGAGCACGCGGTAGGTGTCGCGACCGGACGGCAGCGCGGAGGTCGTCGTCAGCCTGGCGAACTCGGCGTCGGCGACGATCCGTTGGTACTCACGGGCGACTAGGTCGGCTGTCTTCACCTCGTAGTCAAAGCCCAACGAGTCCAGCAGGTCAAGGTGGTTCTGGTCCGAGATGACGACCTCGACGTAGTCGTGGCCGGCGTGCTCGGTGACGTCGAGGCCGCTGGACGCGATGAGGCTGCGCTCGACCTGATTCACGCCGTTGACCAGCACGAGGCGCGGGGCGAAGTCGAGCCCTGCCTCAGCAGCGGTCTGGGGGAGCTGGTCGAGGTAGGACTCGGGCAGCTGGGCTGCGGACTGGACTGCCTGATCGAGCACGGCCTGCAGCGCGGCTTCATGCTGGGGCGAGCGGGGGTCGCCGGCCGCGCTGGCCGGCACGACGGTGACGGCGAGAGCCATACCGGCGACAAGGCCGGCGGCGAGAGTGCCACGAAGAGAGGAGCGGAACACGAACAGTCCTTTGGAACGGCAGGGGGCATGCGCGGCCTCGTGGGCGGCACATGTGGGCCGAGCCCAGATGTAGACCACGTCAGCCACATCGTGTGAGCCGCGCAGCTAGGAGCCGGGCATCGACGGAGCTACAGCGCGTCAGCGTACGTCCTAGGGGGGGCGAGGACAGCCAAGATGTCACAGTGCGCGCATGAGCGACCACTGTGACGAAAGGCTAAGGAAACGACTGACCGTGCCGGTTCAGGACGCGATCGCCACCCGGACCGGTTCGGACGGGGTCATCGTGATGCCGAACGACCGCGCGACCACATCCGCGCCACCGGTGAGAGTTCGATCACGCAGGATGCGGGCGAGCGCCACCGTCGCCTCGAGCAGCGCGAAGCGGCTGCCGATGCATGCACGCGGTCCGCCGCCGAACGGCAGGTAGGCGTATGCGTCGCGACCTTTGGCGACCGCAGGCAGGAACCGGCGTGGATCGAATCGTGTCGGGTCGTCGTAGATCGTTGCATCCAGATGCAGGCCCGCGAAGTCGGTGATGACGACCTCACCGGCGCGCACGAGGAACCCATCAACCTCGGCGTCACGCGCGACGGACCTGCCGGTCACCGGGACCGGTGGGTGCAGGCGCATGGCCTCGTCCAGCACACGGCGAGTGAGGTCGAGCTGCAGGATGGTGGCTGCGTCCACGCCGACATCGGTCGGCAGCACCGCTCGGGCTTCCTCGCGCAGCGCCGCCTGGAGCCGCGGACGGCGGCTCACCTCCCACAGCGCGAACGTCAGCGCGGTCGACGTCGTCTCGTGGCCTGCGAGCAAGAACACGACCGCCTGCTCCAGCACATCCTGCGCGGACATGGGCTCGCCGGTCTCGGGATCGGTCGCGCCTTGCAGCACGCCGACGAGGTCGTCGTCGCCGTCCACCTCTTCGTTGCGCCTATCGACGAGGTCTGTGATGGAGCCCTCGATGCGCTGCCGCAGCCCGTCAAAACGGCGGTCTGCGCGGCGGTGCAGCAGCGGAAGACGTGGCATCGGACGCATCCCGCGTCCGATGACCATCTCGGACAGGGTCACCACGTCGCCGAGCACCGGTGCGACCAAGTCGTACGCGTCCAGCCCAAACAAGGTGGTCGACGCGGCCCGGACGGTCAGCTCGCGCATCGTGGCGTCGAGGTCGATGGTCCCGTTGGTGGGCCACGACGCGACCGTTTCGGCTGCAGCCCGATCGAAGTCCGCGGCGTAGCCATCAACGCGCGTGCGGGTGAACAGCGGCTGAATCGTGCGCCGCTGCGCGACCCAGCGTTCGCCCTCGGATGTCAGCAGCCCATCGCCCAGCACGCGCCCCATCTCTTCGTACACCGGGCTGGCTTTGCCAAACGTTTCGCGGTCGGTCAGGATCGTGCGGATGCCGGCCATCGACGAGGTCGCCGTGATCGCAGGGATGCCGGGCAGCGGCGTCTCGATCCGCCAGGTCGGCCCGTGACGGGCCCGTAGCTTCGCGTGTGTGCGGTCTGGCGCATCCCGCATGCCGATCGCGGCATGCAGCGCCTTGAGTCCCGACGGGCCGGGGGCCGTGATGTTCGGTCGCGTGATCGTCGTCATCGTGCAAGCTCCTCCAGCAGGGGCTGTGAGGCGCACGATACGCCCGCCGGCGCAGCGCGGCGCCGTTTTCTGCGGCTTGTGTCTGTGTTCGCTGAGGTAGCTGTCCCATATCGCGCACCGTGGTATCGGGGCACTGTCGGTGTTGTTGCTCCCGCGTGCGGAGTCCGTGATGGCCCTGAATCCAGCTGTGGTTCGCACGCGCTGCCGCGAACTGTTTGTCGCCTCCCGGCTCGTGGTGGACTGGGAGGCGGCAGACTGTCGCCCGTGAACATTCACCCCGCTCCCTTCATCGGCGCACTGCGAGTCCCGTGGCTCCGGCCGCTGGCGCAGGCGTTGCGGCTGCTCGCGCTCTCGGTCGGTGTCGTAGCTGCCTTCGATGTTGGTTTCACGCGGATCGACATCGCCGTCACCGTGCTCCTCAGCGGGGTGCTGCTGTGGCAGCAGCTGTTCGCCTCGTTGTCAGTGACGCGGCTGCGCGACGTGCTCGTCGCTGAGACGTTGCTGACAGGCATGATCGTTGTGGGCACGGGGGGGTGGTCTTCGGCCTGGCTGCTGGCGCATATGGTCCCGGTGGGGCTGGCGGCCCTCGGCATCGCGCAGTCGCGCGCGCTCGGCATGGGCCTGCTGTCGACGGCCTTGATCACCGCGGGAACCGTTGGCTCATGGCCCGAGCCGCGTGATCTTGTCAGCCGTGCATCGACGTTGCTGCTCGTAGTCGTGTTCTCGGCGATCGCGCGTCACATCCTGCGTGACGCTGCGGGCCCGTCCGACGATTCGCTCGGTCAGGTCGAAACGCTGTGGCACGTCCGCTCCCTGCTGGAGGGGCTGCACACGCAGGTCGCTGGCAGCCGTGCACGGTTTAACATCGCAGAGGCGGTGGACGCGATCCGTGCAGGGTCTGGGGTTCTGCGCCGCGCCGACGTCATCGCGATCTTCGGGCTGGAGGACGATGGGACGTTGCGGACGCTGCACGCCGTCGGGCTGCCGGCCGGCAGGGTGCGGATGCAAGACCTCCGGGATCGGGTCACGGCACCGAGCCGTGACGGAGCACCGCGGGTGCTCAAGATCGAGGATGGCGGGCTTGGCCGTGACTCGATAGAGGGGGCCTATATCTGGCTCCCGGTGCCGTCCGATGAGCCGCCGCACATCCTCGTTGTCGAGTCCATCGAGCATCTGGCTGCCGACGAGGTCCTTGCGGAGCTGGCCCGGGTCGGGCAACCGCTGGCGATCACCATCAGCAACGCGGCGTGGTTCAGCCGCGTCCGGCATCTGGGGGTGGACGAGGAGCGCCAACGCATCGCGGCGCAGCTGCACGATCAGTTCGCCCAGTCGCTGGCGGTGGTGCAGCTCAAGCTCGAGCTGGCGCTGCGACGACACCCCGAGGATGAGGGGCTGATCGAGCTGAAGCTGCATGTGAAGGACTCGCTCGGTCAGCTCCGCGACACGATGGTGGAGCTGCGTGCGACGGTGAACGAGGATCACTCGCTCGCGGATGTGCTGGGCTCGCTGGTCACTCGACTGGCCGACCGTCACGGCGTGGTGGCCAAGCTGACGCTCGAGGGTGGGGGGCAACGGCCGATGCCGGCCGTGGAGCAGCAGCTGCTGCGCGTCGCGCAGGAGCTCACGCGTCGCGCGGTCTTCGAGCGCGGCGCGGTCGCCGTCTCGGTGCGCTACGTCTGCGACGAGCAGCAGCTGCTGTTGGAGGTGACCGACGACGGAGAGGCCCCGACTGTGGCGCCGCGCCGCGACGTGGCGGACGTGATTCGAGAGCGAGCGGAGGCGATCGGTGCCACGGTCGAAGCAGCACGCGCCGGCCCTGGGCTGAGTCGGGTTAGCGTGGTCACACGCAGGCTGTCGAAGTGAGTCCAGGAGCGCAAAGATGAGCCGGATCTTGATCTGTGATGATCATGCGCTCGTGCGTGGGGTGCTCCGTGGCGCCGTGCAAAGCGCGGGGCACACGGTTGTCGGCGAGGCAGGGGATGGCGAAACAGCGCTGGCGCTGGCCGCCGCGCTGCGACCGCACGTGGTG
This sequence comes from Nitriliruptoraceae bacterium, assembly GCA_047610595.1. Classification (GTDB taxonomy): domain Bacteria; phylum Actinomycetota; class Nitriliruptoria; order Nitriliruptorales; family Nitriliruptoraceae; genus JBFGFG01. Next base: position 23,640 of record JBLFZR010000008.1, read on the forward strand.
CTGATGGACCTGTCAATGCCAGGCATCGACGGCCTGTCAGCCACGCGTCGGATGCGCCGCAGCGCACCCGAGGCCGCGGTGCTCGTGATCACGATGCACGCCGAACCAGAGATGCTCGCGACGCTGCGTGATGCGGGGGCGATGGGCTACCTGTTGAAGGATGCGGGGCACGACCAGATCTTGGAGGCTGTCAACGCGGTGGCGCGGGGCGAAGAGGCGTTTGACCCAGAGCTGTCGGCGGGCACGGAGGTGTCGGCGACAGCTGCGACGCCCGACCACGACCTGACGGACCGCGAGGTGCAGGTGTTGGAGCTGGTGGCAGACGGCGCGTCTCCGAAGGAGGTTGCTGAGCTGCTGATAGTGAGCCCCAAGACGGTTGGCAACCATCTGACGAACATCTACGCCAAGCTGGATGTGCACAGTCGATCGCAGGCCGTGATCGAGGGCCTACGGCGTGGCCTCGTGCAGCCGCCCAGGGACTGATCTGCACAACCGCGCGCGCCCGGCAACGGTCGAGCACGGGCTTCTCATCTCCTTGATGCTGGTCTGCTGTTACCCGGTAACGGACTGCGGTTCGGCGCACCTTGTGCGCTGAGGCATCTCGCGCAGGGGGGTCATGCGAGGCGGAGGTAGCGTCCGGCTCGCTCACCCCACCTTCCCGGAAGGGCACCACACGTGCCGACCGTCATCGCCCGTTTTCGCCCGCACCCCAAGGGCTTCGGGTTCGCCACGCCCGTCGGCCCGGACACGGTCACACCGACCGCGTTCCAGCACCACGACGGGACGTCGCTGCGGAGCTTCGACAGCATCTTCATCCCGCCGCCGGTCGCGGCCGGTCGGCTGTCGGACGACCTGATTGAGGTCGAGGTCGAGGTTGACGAGAAGGGCGCGTCCGCGACGGAGGGCACGCTCAAGCAGCGCCCGACCGTCATGCTGGTCGGGACCATCGCGCAGGGCCCGGGTCGACTGGTCGTCGAGCCGGACCGCGCCGTGGGCGGGGGCTGGGTCGAGCTCGAGCCTGCCGCAGAGAGGTCGGTGGCCCAGGCGGTCGGCCGCCAGGTCGTCGTGATGATCGGTCAGGCCGAAGACGGCGCCCCGATCGGCCGCGCGCTGGTCGCCGGCCCGCACGTTGTCGGCTCGCCGGCCGCGGTTCGCGCCGCTGCCGTCGTCATCGCGCTCAACCGCGCAGCCCCGTCGCTGATCCCGGGCGGCCCTGCCGCCGCGGGCCTCGACCCGGCCGCGACCGAGGCCACCGCCGTCCGCATCGTCGGCATGCTCGCTGGCGGTCGCCGTGGTGGCGCAGCTGGTCTGGACGGATCGGGCGAGATCCCCGGCCATGACATGCACGGCTCGGATCGTCGCGACGACTTCACTGTCACCATCGACGACACGCACACCCGTGATGTCGATGACGCCATCTCGGCCACATGGTCCGGCGATGCCGATGCGCCGGTCGAGGTCGCGGTGCACATCGCGGACGCGGCAGCAGCGGTCGGCCTCGGCTCTCCGGCCGACCAGTACGCCCGGACGATGGCGTCCACCGCCTACCTGACCGTCGGCGACAACGCGCCGATGCTTGACCCGGCCCTGGCAGAGGACGCGCTGTCGCTGCTGCCTGGTGTCGAGCGCGGCGCTCTCTCGCTGCGCTGCCTTATCCAGCCCGACGGCGCTATCACCGACGTCGAGGTCGAGCTGGCTGTCGTTGAGTCCGACGCAAAGCTCAGCTACGCGGCCGTGGAGCAGTGGCTCGACGGCGACGCCGCCCCAGTCCGCGCCCAGCTGGTGGACCCGTCTTCGGCCGCTGCGCTGGACGAGACCCTCCACTCGATCCGGGAGGCTGCGACGCGCCTCGGTGTTGAGCGCGACGGTCGCAACACGATCGAAGCGCTGTTTACGCAGGCCGAGATCGAGCCCGCGATCCTCGACGGCAAGCTGCGCACCCGCCCGGCTGAGCCGCACGCCGCCGCGTACCGGCTTGTGGAACGCCTGATGGTTGCCGCCAACGAGTCAGTCGCTGGCTGGCTGGTCGAGCACGACGTTCCCGCGCTGTATCGCGCGCACGCGGGCCTCAAGCGTGACGCGCTGCCGAAGCTTCGTGCGGCGGCTGCGCTCGCTGTCGTCGAGATCGAGGCCTTCGAGGCCGCCGACGACGACGTCAACCTCGACGCCGCCCTGACGCAGCTGATCAACGCGGTCGACGCCGTGGGCGAGGGCCCGACGCGCGATCTGCTCGGTGGCGTCATCGCCGGCTCCATCGCCCGCGCCAGCTACGAGCCTGATCCCGCCGCGCACCGTGGCCTCGCGTCCGACGCGTACGTCCACTTCACCTCGCCTATCCGCCGGTATGCCGACCTCGTCGTGCACCGTCAGATCCGTGCTGCGCTCGCGGGCGAGACACCGCCGCACGCGGCCGACGAGCTAGGGCCGTTGGCACGCTGGCTGGATGCCCGTGCCGGCGCGGCCACGTACGCCGGTCGTCGCGAGCGAGACGACCTGTGGACGATCATCCTCGACCGTGGCTTCGTGAAGGGCACCGAGGAAGCCGTCGTGGCCGGTCTGACGCCCAACGGCATCCGAGTGCGGTTCCCGCGGCTCGGCGTGACCGGGTTCCTGATGGCCGAGCGAGTGCTGGGCACCCCGAAGGGCGAGCGCGGCAACCTTGAGGTCGACGAGCACGGTCTGACGACCACGTCGGGTCCGTGGCAGGTCGGTACCCACATGCCGGTCGAGATCAAGGGTCGCGACTTCAGCGGTCGACTGGACCTGCGCCTGCCTCGTTGAGGCAGGTCGTTCTCCCGTTCCCGCAGCGGGACGTTCGGTCGTAGCATCATCTGTGATGATCCTCGAGCCGACCCCAGACGTCCCTGTCGTCGATGACGATGGGCTGTCTGCGTTGGTCCGGCAACGGCGCGCGCAGGCGCTTGACGCCGTGCAGCCGTTGCTGGCTGCCGAGGGCGTCGACGTCACGATGGACCAGCTGGCCGACGCCGCCGGGATCGGTCGGCGCACGCTGTTTCGCTACTTCCCGTCGCGCGAGGAGCTGCTGGCTGCGGCGATCCGGCGCAGCTACGACCAGCTGATGGTCGAGGCTTTCGAGCTGGGCGGGTTGGAGCTCGAGCCCGAGGAGATGATCCGAGTCGTGCTCGAGCGCACGCATCTGGTCGCCGAACGGATGGGCCGTGCGCACTGGCAGGTGGCGGCCGACCCAGAGTCACACGGCGAGCTTGGGGAGGCGGTCGCTGCCCGGCAGCAGGCGCGTCTGCGCTACGTCGAGCGGTTCACGCTGGACCTGTGGGCGCGGTCCGGTCGCATGGCTGCGCCGCCGCCGAGGTGGCTGGTGGACAGCTTCGCTTTGGTTGAGTCGCTGTTCGCGTACCAAGGGCTGCAGCGCGACCTCGGCCGGTCGACCGACGAGATCATCACTACGACATCGAGGCTGATGGTCGCTGCGCTTCGAGAGGCGCTGCGTTCCGAGGCCGAAGTCAACCGATAGCGGAGGGTGTTGCGCTATGAGCCCAGCGTCGTTGCGGCGCACGCGCCGTCTCGACACGGTCGCTGAACGTTCCTCCCGGCGGCCGCAGCTGTGCGCCCTGTGCATCCACCGACACATCCTGCGACTGCAGTCGTAGGCTCCCGTCGCGGGCTGTCGCCACTCAAGGCGCGCCCGCCTGTACCTATGGGGAGTACCACCTTGAAGATCCGTACCAACCGCGCGCGCCTCGCCGCGACGGCCATCGCCGTCGCCATGATGGCGACCGCCTGTGCCGCCGACCCGGCCGAGACCCCGACCGGGGACCCGTCCGACGACGCCGCCACGCCCACTGATGATGTGACCACCGACGACAGCGCGCTTGGCGAGGTCGTCATTCCGGCCGGTGAGAAGATTCAGATCCGTTCGCTGCAGGCCATCTCGGGGGACGTCGCGTTCCTCGGAGTGCCCAACCAGCGTGGCACCGAGCTTGCGATCGCCGACTTTGGCGCGATCGAAGGCTTCGAGGTCGACCTCGGCACCCCGCTCGACGACCTGTGTGACTCTGCAGGTGGCCAGGCCGCCGCGCAGACCATCGTCGCTGACGAGCAGGTTGTTGGCGTCATCGGTACCTCGTGCTCCGGCGCTGCCGTTGCCGCGATGCCGCTGATCTCGCAGGCCGGTCTGGTCATGATCAGCCCGTCCAACACCTCGCCGTCGCTGTCGTCGGACCTCGCGGGCACCGCGGGTTCGGACTACCAGCCGGGCTACTTCCGTACCGCGCACAACGACCTGTTCCAGGGTCGCGCCGTTGCGGAGTTCGTCTTCACCGAGCAGGGCCTGCAGACCGCTGCGGCCATCCACGACGGTGACCCGTACACCCAGGGCCTCGCCCAGGCGTTCGCGGACGCGTTCACCGAGCTCGGTGGCACCGTGACCACCGTCACCGCTGTTAACAAGGGTGACACCGACATGACCGGCGTTCTCACCGAGGTCGCTGCTGACTCGCCCGAGGCGCTGTTCTTCCCGATCTTCATGCCAGAGGGTGGGCTCATCGCCCAGCAGATCGGCGGCGTTGAGGGTCTTAACGACACGATGCTCCTCTCGGCTGACGGCCTTCTGACCGACAACTTCATCGAGCTCGCCGAGACCGTTGGCGTGTTCCACTCTGGTCCGAACCTTGACTACGCGGGTAACGCGTCCGTCACCGGTGTGTCCGGCGACGACTTCCTCGCCGCGTACGAGGAGGCCTACGGTGAGGCTCCGTCCGCTCCGTTCTGGGCCCACTCCTACGACGCCACCGCGTTGCTGCTGACCGCGATCGCAAACGTGGCCACGATTGACGATGACGGCGCGATGCGCATCGACCGTCAGGCGCTGCGCGACGAGCTCTCGAGCACGACGGGCTTCGCAGGCATCATCGGCACGCTCAACTGTGACGCGTTCGGTGACTGTGGTGCACAGCGCATCTCGGTCGTCTCGCACGACTCGGCCGACCAGGTCACCGCCGGTGACCTGACCTCCGTGTTCGAGTACGAGCCGGCTGCCTAAGTAAAACACCCTGACGGCGTCATCCTCGCGGTGACGCCGTCAGTGCACGACCACGGTTCCGGCCGTCCTCCGTTGCGACGGAGGACGGCCGGCCCGTGCCGCGCCTAGTGTGCGACCCCTGACGATCTGTCGGGCAGGGCGCCACCCAAGACACGGCGCACACGTTGGTCCTTGCTGGGGAGCTAGGACCACCACACAGCTTCGATGCTGCCCGCGCCACGCGCGTGGTGCGGGCATCACAATCGTTCGATCGCGACGGGAACACACATGAGCACCACGACTGCGCCCGCGAGGCGCCTCAAGAAGCCGGGTGTCGCGGCGACGACATGGATCGACACCTTCTTGGTGGTCTTCCGTGTCCTCGCGCTGCTCGTCATCGCCATCGGGCTGGTGAAGTTCGGTATCGCGTTCGCCAAGGGTGAGACCGTCAGCGGCGCACAGCTGCTGAACCTCGTCGTCGCCGGTCTGGCGCAGGGCTCGATGTACGGGCTGATTGCGCTCGGCTACTCGATGGTTTACGGCGTGCTCGGGTTCATCAACTTCGCGCACGGTGAGGTGTTTATGGCCGGCGCTGTCGCCGGCTTCGTCGTCGCGGACGCCACGGCACGTGTCGGGATGTGGGAGAGCGCGTTCCCGCTCGCCCTCTTGATCGTGATGGCCAGCGCAGTTCTTGTCTCAACCGGGACCGCGGTCCTGCTCGAGAAGATCGCGTACCGACGGCTGCGAGGCTCGCCGCGGTTGATCTCATTGATCACATCGATCGGCGCGTCGTTCTTCCTCCAGAACCTTGTGCTGAACATGGTTGGGTCGGCCGCGAAGTCCTACCCCGTGGCACCGAGCTGGATGACCAACCGCATCGAGATCGGCAGCGTCAGCTTCAACGGCGTGCAGATCTTCGTGATCGCGCTTGCGCTCTCGTCGATGTACATCCTCAACCGGTTCGTGACCGGTACCAAGACCGGTCGCGCGATGCGCGCCGTTGCCGAGGACAAGGAGATCGCGGCGCTGATGGGCATCGACGTCGACAAGACGATTCGCCTGGTCTTCGTTGTCGGCGGTGTGATGGCCGGCGTCGCCGCCGTCGCATGGTCTCTGCTGATTCGTCAGGTCTCGTACATCGTCGGCTTCATCCCCGGCATCAAGGCCTTCACCGCGGCCGTTGTTGGCGGTATCGGAAACCTCGTCGGTGCGATGGCTGGTGGCTTGTTCCTCGGAACCATCGAGTCGGTCGGCCCCCAGATGATCCTCGAGCCACTCGGCATCCCTGCCGCCAGCCAGCTAAAGAACGTCATCGCGTTCGGCGTGCTGGTCCTCGTCCTGCTCTTCAAGCCCGCCGGCCTGTTCGGTGAGCTTGTCGGATCGGAGAACCGCGCATGACCGACACCATGACCGCCCCCCCCGCCGCATCTGTGACCCCCGTGGTTGACCAGACGCGAGCCCGAACGATCGGCATGCCAGCAGGCCTCGGCATGATCGCCGTCGCCGTCGTCGGTATGGCGCTGTCGTTCAACGGCCGCCTGATCATCGACCCAATCCTGTCGCTCGGCTGGCTGACGCTCGGGATGTTGCCGGCGCTCGCCGGCTGGCTCGCGGCGTCCCGTATCGAGCTCGAAGGCGTTGAGTCCGCTCCCAAGGGGCCGATGGACGTCGTGACCGGCGCGATCGCCGGCGCATGGGCCGGCGCCGTGTTCTCGGCGTTCGTGGTGGTGCTCGCCGTGTGGGGCGACGCCCTGCGTAACGAGCTGATTCAGCTCAGCCCTCAGCTGCTGCAGATGCTCACGTTCGACCGGGGCACCGTCCTCGGCGTCGTGGTCGTTCTGGTGATGTCGGTCGCGGTCGGCGCGCTGTTCGCGCTGCTGCAGATCTTGCCGGTGCGTTTGCGCGCGGCGATGCTCTCTGCCGTGCTGTGGGTCGTGCTCGCCGCCCTGCTTGAAACCGTGATCACTGGCGCGTTCGACTCGTTGAAGCTCGGCTTCGTTGAGGACCTGCTCTACACCCCCGATGGCGCGCTCTCGCTCGTCGGCGCGGTCCTCATCGCCGTGCTCGCGGCCGGGCTGCGCTACGCGCTGCACGGCCAGAAGGCGACCCGCGCCGCGAAGCGTCCGGTGGGCCCGCCGTCCACCGGCACGAAGCTGCGGATGTACGGGATGCTGCTCGCTGCGGCCATCGTGCTGCCGCTCATCTTCGACCGCTCCGTGAACGACATGATGATCAACGTTGTGATCTTCGGGATCATGGCGCTGGGCCTCAACATCGTCATCGGTCTGGCCGGGATGCTCGACCTCGGCAACGTGGCGTTCTTCGCGGTCGGCGCCTACGTCACCGCGCTGCTGACAGCGTCCGAGTCGAACGGCTTGGCCTTTGCGCCAGAGCTTTCGTTCTGGGTCGCGCTGCCGCTGGCCATGCTGGCCGCGATCCTGCTCGGCATCATCCTCGGCACGCCGGTCATCCGCCTGCGTGGTGACTACCTCGCCATCGTGACGCTCGGCTTCGCCGCTATCGCACAGGTCCTGGTCGTGTCCGACTGGTTCGCCCCGGTGCTCGGTGGCCCGCAGGGTGTCCGCAACGTGCCGGCCGTGCCGATCCCGTTCTTCCAAGACGTCAACGCGACCGTCGCGCCCACCGGGTTCCTGTGGCTGACGCTTGGGTTCCTCGCACTTGCCCTGTACGTCGCGTGGCGGCTGCAGCACAGCCGCACCGGGCGTGCGTGGCTGGCGATCCGCGAGGATGAGACCGTCGCAGCGGCGATGGGCATCAACGTCGCAGTGCTGAAGCTCACGGCGTACTGCGTCGGTGCCACGTTCGCGTCGTTGGCCGGTGGCCTGTTCGCCGCAAAGGTGAGCTCGGCCTTCCCGACCTCGTTCGAGATCCTCGTCTCGGTGATCGTGCTGGTCATCGTCATCGTCGGCGGTACGGGCTACGCGCCGGGCGTGCTGCTCGGCTCGCTGGTTCTGGTGGGCGTCCTTGGTGGTCCGACCACACAGGGGCTGCTGGCCGAGTTCGCGCAGTACAAGCTGCTGCTGTACGGGGCGCTGTTAGTCGTGATGATGCTGCTCCGTCCACAGGGCTTGATGCCCAAGCCGGACAAGAGCCGCGAGATCGAACAAGAAGAGATGGACCAGGACGCCTGGTTCGACCAGAACGTCGGCGGCTCGTCCGAGGTATCGGCGACCAGCCGGTCCGACGACGCATCCGATGAGACGGAGGGCGAGGCATGACTACCCCCATTCTGCAGATCAACGACCTAGCGGTCGCGTTCGGTGGCCTGCAGGCCAT
>JBLFZR010000009.1:0-28453 GCA_047610595.1 Nitriliruptoraceae bacterium
ACCTTCGGGTTATGAGCCCGACGAGCTGACCGAACTGCTCCACCCCGCGGTGGTGTGCGGTCGGAAGTGTAGGTGCCATCTGGCGGGGACGCCAATCGGCGGGTGCGTCGCGCGTTACGCGCGCCGCGTTGCGCCTCAGCTGAGGGCGTTCGCTTGGTCGATGCTCGACAGGCTGTAGCCGGCCGCGGCGTGCTCCGTTCGGTCGAGGCCGGTCCACTCGGCTTCCTCGTCAACCCGAAGACCGATCGTGGCGGCGAGCGCCTTCGCCAGCACCCACGTGACGCTAAACGAGAACGCGATCACAACGATGATCGACAACGCCCGCCACCGCTCCGAACATGATGCCAGCTAGGCCGCCGACGTACGCGGCTGCCGGCGTGATGGCGACCAGGCCGACGACGGTGCCCGAGCATTCGCCAAGCACCGTGTAGCGACCGTCCTTGATCCTCTTGACCGCTAGCCACGCGACCATCCCGCCCGACGCGGCAAGGAAGGTGTCCATCAGGGCTGTCGCGGCGAGCGCAGCCGCACCCGCGTTGATGTGGATCACGGTGTCCCCGCCGAAGGCCAGCGATCCACGTGCGCCGAGCCGACCGATCAGCGCACCGCTGATCAACGCGGGAGCGATGGCGGCGAACGTCATCGGGAACGCCGTCAGCAGAAGACCGTCACCATCAACCCCATCGAGGAACGCGAGGTCCAAGCTCCTGATCAAGCCGTTCCCAGCCGACCCGTTGCCCGACAGCGAGGCTCCGACAGTCACCCAGACCAGCGGGACGATGCCGGCACACCACGTGTTCATCACCAGCATGTTGCGCACGCTCTTGCTGCGAACCAGACCGCCGTAAAACAGCGCCGATCCCGTGATCATGAACGGCACAAGCGCTGTCGAGATCAACAGCCGTACATCGCCGCCTGCCACGGGTACTCCAGCGATGCGAGGGTCCGCAACGACCGCGCCGGGAGTCCGGACGCTAGGCGCGTAGACACCGCACCCCCAAGACGGAGCTCAGGCCCGCGACGTCAGGTGGGTGTCGACATCTGACCTCTCGCTCGACCCGCCGCGGGAGTGTTCCCGGCAGCAACGATGGCTGGCAGCAACGTGATCCAGAACGTTGATCCTTCGCCGGGAACGGACCGGACTCCGACGGTGCCACCCATGACACCGACGTACTCACGAACCAACGCGAGGCCAACCCCCAGCCCGGGAACCGCGTTCTGGGCGGATGCGGCCGTACGAAAGAACGGGTCAAACACCCGCGCCGCATCCTGCGGCAGCAGCCCGATTCCGCGGTCTACGACCTCGAGCACAACGACTCCACCAGGCGCTTCCGCAACGGCGGCGCGAATCTCAAGGGGCGATCCATCAGGTGAGAACTTCACTGCGTTCGTGAGCAGGTTCGTCAGGATCCGCCGCACGAGTCCAGGGTCAGCGGTGATCGCGATCACCGGGACGTCGATCGTCAGCAGCCGGCCATGCAGGGTCTGGGCCATATCCGAGGCGGTCTGCTCGACCTCCGTGCGCAGCTGCACCATGCGCACGTCGGCGCCCAACACTCCACCACGTTCCAACTCGGCGAGGCTGATCAACTCCTCAACGAGCGCGCACAGCTCGGTCGCGTTGCGACCGGTCCGATCAAGAAAATCGACCACCTGCGCCTGTGTCAGCTCGTCCCACTGCTCCTGCATCACGGTCGTGAAGCCCAAGATGCTGGTGAGCGGTGTCCGCAGCTCATGTGACACCGCCGATATGAAATCACGACGGGCCTCCACCGTTTGCTGCAGCTCTGACATGAGTTTTGCTTCGAGCTCCCGTTGGCGAAGGTTGCGCAGCGCCATCCCGACAAAGGATGCGAACGCCTGTGCCAGCTCCCGTTCACTGTCTGTAAACCCGAACCCACCGTCCCAGACGGCGAGTAGGCCCACCGACTCGTCCTCATGTGGCAGCGGCACGAGCAACCGGCCGCTCACAACTCGCGGCGCGAGGTCGCCGGGCGGCAGCGGTGTTTCGCGGACCTCGTCGAGGTCCGCGGGCTGGGGGCCGAGCACCGAGACGGGCTCAAGTCCGTCCTCCGACGACAGCAGCAGCACCACCGAGGTCGCACGCAGCAGGCGCTTGGCACCTGACACGATCTCATCGAACAGCTCGTCGCGATCTGTGGCAGACGACACCAGCAGTGCCAAGCGTTGCATCTCTGCAGCTCGTCGAGCCAGATCGTGGTTACGCCACGCCCGCCGCATCACGTCGGGCAGCGTGTCGAGGTAGCCATGATCTTTTGGCACGAAGTCGACGGCGCCGCCTCGCATCGCCGCGACTGCGACATCAATCGACCCGATACCGGTGACCATGATCACGGACGGAGGGGCCGGTCGCTGGTGCATCTGAGCCAGCAGCTCGATCCCGCTCGTACCGGGCAGCCGATAGTCCAACAGCACGAGGTCCACGCCGTCTAACGACGCCATCGCCTCTGCCGCCGTAGAAGCTCCAGCAACCTGCATACCTGCATGCGTCAGACAACGACGCATGAACATCTGGTGATCGATGCTGTCGTCGACCACCAACACGCGCACCCCGCTGAGCTGCAGCGAGTCGTCGGGTGAGCCGGACGCGTCCATCATACGAACAGCCACGACTGGGGGGTGATGCCGGTCCCCGCCCCGTCTCGGTGGCTTGACTTGATGTCTTTGGCGGCCAAGAACCGGTTCGCGCCCCTCATGCATCCACCTCGCTGCGCGAGTCCGCGGGGCCGAAAGTGGCCACGACGACATCTGGCGGGAACAAGATTGCGAACTCGGCCCCGCCGTCATAGTCGGTGATCCAGATACGGCCTCCGGTCGATTCTGCGATCTTGCGGCAGACTGACAGACCGATTCCGGTGCCCTGGGAACCCTCGACTGGCGCTTCAAGCTGCTCGAACACATCGAACACGCGCTCCCTGTACGCCGCGGGCACACCAACCCCGTCGTCGCGCAGATACAGCACGACGCCACCAGGCGTGGTGGTCGATGGTTCTGACCGCAGCTCGATGCGCACGGCGTCCGAGCGACTGTGCTGCGCCGCGTTCTCGATCAGGTTCCGCAGCAGCTGCCGCGCTCGTACTGCGTTGAGAGCCACCACTGGGAGCGGCGCAACATCGACGACGACGGTCGGGCGCTGCTGCTGGGCTTCGATGGCCACATCGAGCGCGAGCGCACCAAGGTCGACGCGGGTCGTGACGGTCTCGATGCGACCTACTCGAGACAGCTCCAGCAGGTCACCCACCAACGATGCCATGTACGTGCAGTTGCTACGCATTCGGCTGAGGAACCAACGCCCTTCGTCGTCAAACACGTCGGAGTACTGCGCTGTGAGGACATCCACATAGCTCTGGAGTGCGATCAGCGGACTCTTCAGGTCGTGCGAGGCGCTGTAGAGGAACGACTCAATCTCTTTGTTGGCTGCTTCCAGCTCGACCTTGGCTTCCTGCTCACGCGAGAACAGCAAGGTGCGATCGAGCGCCAGATCTGCCAACAGCGCGAGCCGGGCCATCAGCTGCTGCTCTTGCTGCCCAAAGAACGGCGTGTACGCGTTGGTCCAGACATGGACCGCGCCGTGCGCCAACGGGAGAACCACAGAGCTTGTCGGTCCCCCGGTACGCAGCGTGTCTAGATCATCCTCGTTGGTTCCAGCCGCCGAGATCACGACACCGTCATGAAAGACTGCCACGCCACGGGCTGCGATGACATCGCGTATGTGCGGCACCAACAGGTCCGCAACCTCCTGCGGTGTGCGCGCTGCCATCAGATACATCGACGCCTGATTCAACAGAAGCTGCTCGCGCTGACGCCAGTAGCCCTTGAGTGCGCTGGGTGGGGCGAAGCCGAGGAGGAACAGCGCGGCCGACACCAATGACATCACCTGAACCGCGAGCTCCGCGCCGACGCCAAGCTCGGCACCTGCCAGTACGAGGCCAAGGCTGAGGCTGGCTGAGGCCAACGACAGCGTGCGCAGCCGGCGCCGCGCGAGCGTCGGTTGCCCGTAGCCCGCGCGCCAGAAGCGGACGGCGACCGCCGTCAACGCCAGCACCCAGACCCCCACCAGCGCAAGCCCGTACGCCCGGCCTGTAACGCTCACTGCTGCGTCTGCGTCGAGCAGTCGCGGTACGGCGATCCCGATCGCCGTTAACACAACGATGCCGAGCCCGACGAACCGTGTGAGCCAGCGTGGTACTGGCTCGAACGTGCCGAGGAAGCGGAGGAGGTAGTACGGGAACGGCAGCACGACCACGAGGAGGGCCTTGGTGACGATGTCGGGCATCACCGACGGCTCAATCTCGCGCGTGATCTGGCCCACCACGACCGCGATGGCTATCGCACCAAACGTGGCGGTGAGCCAACCTGTCCGCTCATCGCGTCCCGAGAGCCATTGCCGGATCACCCACAGAAAAACGAGCAGAAACACGCCGTTATGAACCCACTCGATCCCAGCGACGAGAGGACTGGCGGCATCCATAAGAATCGACTCTCACGTAATCATCCTGCCCGTCGGCAGGGTGCCTGCTCGCTTAAGATGTCTGTGCCAGCGTGTGCGCTCCTCACCCCTCGCTGGGCGTTTGCGACGCGCTGTCCGCAGGAACGCCAGACGCGTCCTGTGCCTCGGAGGCAGCCTCTGCCGACTCCTCGGCCGCCACGTCGGCTGCGGTCCGGCCCTGCAGCGCCGCCTCAACCAAACGCCGTGCCTCCTGGACCAGCCGCTGATACTCGCCTAGGTCCCCGCGCGCGAGCGCGGTCTGCGCGTCCGCGAACGCTTCCAGCGAACGCTGCAGCAGCTCAGGGTCTGCATCAACGTCCGGCGTGACCGGCTCCCCGGTGACTGGCGGCAACGTCGGCATAGTGCCCCCGACGAGCGTCGCGATGGCCTCGGCCAACGTCTCCTCGAACACGACGCGGTTACCCATCACGACCACGACACGCGATAGCTCAGGGATCTTGGACTGGCCACCTTGAATGAACAGCGGCTCCACGTACAGGATGGAGCGTTCGATCGGCAGCACGATCATGTTGCCGCGGATGACCTGCGATCCCTGCTGCGACAGCAGCGTGATGTAGGTCGAGATCTCTTCTTCCTGCTCGATCCGGGTCTGCGCCTGGGCCATACCCAGCACCTCGGAGTCTGACGGGAACTGCACCGCGTACAGCTCTCCGTAGTGACCGGGGTCCGAGCGCGCGGCCAGCCACGCCACCATGTTCGGCCTGTTGCTCGCCAAGTACGGCTGAATCAGGACGAACTCCTCCTCCGTTTCGCCAGGCAGCCTCATCAGCAGGTAGTACGGCTCAAGCTCAGGGGCAGCCGCCGACGTCGGGTTGTTCTGCACGGCAGCAGCGTCTGGCGGGATGTCCCACAGATCCGCCTTGCTGAAGAACGCGTCCACGCCGGGGATGTGATACTCGGCATAGATCTTTGCCTGCAGCTCGAACATGTCCTGCGGGTAGCGGAAGTGCTCCTCCAGCCCATCCGGCATCGCTGACATCGGCTGGTAGCTGGCCGGGAACGCTGCTGACCACGCCTGCAGCAGCGGGTCGGTGGTGTCCACGGTGAACAGCGAGACGGTGCCGTCATACGCGTCCACCACGGCCTTCACCGAGTTGCGGACGTAGTTCACGGGTAGCGAACCGCCCTCTGCCTCCAACAGTCCGTACTCGGCGTACGGATACCACCGCGAGACGGTGTACGCGTCCTGCACCCACTGGACGCGCCCGTCGAGCACGACCGGGTAGGGGTCCTCGTCAAGCGTCAGGTACGGCGCAACCGCGGCGACCCGCTCCGAGACGTCGCGCAGGCGCAGCAGCCGGCTCTCGTCGCGGATGAGATTTGAGAGCAGGATGTTCGTGTCGCCGAACTCCAACGCGAACGCGACACGTCGCGCGAAGCTCGACAGCTCGACACCGCCGAGACCGCTGTACCTGGTGGTGACCTGCTGCTGACTCACAGGCTCCTCGTAGTCCAGCTCTTCCTGATCGGTGTTGACGATGTTGTAGGTCGGGCTTCCCTCATCGCCGTAGTAGATGCCCGGCGCCTCATCCGCGATCAGCTCTGGCGACCCGGTGGGCGGGATGTCGCGGGCGATGAACACCGGCTGCCCATCCTCGGTTGCGGTGTTGACCTGGCTGGCCACGACACCGAATCCGTGCGTGTACGTCAGCGTCTGGTTCTGCCAGTTCTGGGCGGCCGCCGGCAGGTCCTCCTGCCGTAGGTCACGGGTCGAGAGCATCACCTGACGCAGCTGACCGTCGATGACGTAGCGGTCCACGTCCACGTCGTTAAATCGGTAGTACGGACGCAGCGCCTGCAGCTCGGCGTAGGTCGTGGCGAGGATCGCGTCGTCCCACAGCCGAATGTTGACGAGCGTCGCCTGATTCTCAGCGGCCTGCGCGGCTGTGAGGTCGTTGGCGACCTCAAACGGCCGTAGCTCGACCTGATCGAGGCCGTACGCAGCGCGGGTTGCGTCGAGGTTGCGCTGGATAAACGGCGCCTCACGCGTGAGCTCCTGTGGCTCAACCTGCAGGCGCTGGATCGCGGCCGGGTATGCGCCCTGCAGGAAGATGCTGCCAACCAGCAGCAGCCCCACGGCCGAGCCCGGCAGCAGGAAGCCCCGCTTGCGGATGTTGTAGAGCACCAGAGCGATAGACACGACTGACATCACAAGCAAGATCTCGAGCGCGCGCAGCTCGGCGTTGACATCGGTGTACGACGCACCGGTCACCGTCCCGCGCGGCGAGTAGTTCAGCAGGAACCGGTCGAGGTAGTAACCCCAGGCCCACACGGCCAGCACCAGCGCGAACAGACCCGACAGGTGCGCCTTGACGTTCGGCAAGATCTTGTCGCCGGGGTTCTCGGGGCGGATGCCACCCAACAGATAGTGCGCACCGACGGTCAGCATCGTGGTCAGCACGAGCGTGGTCAACAGCCAGTCCTGCAGCATCGACCACAACGGCAGGTCGAACAGGTAATAGCCGACGTCCCGCGCGAACTGCGGGTCGGTCACTCCGACTGTGACACCGTTGCGCCACAGCATCACCGTCTCCCACTCCCGAGAGAGCGCGAAGCCGGACGACGTCGCGAACAGCGCCGAGATGCCAACGATGATCCACGGCAGATACGGGTCGACTAGCTCGCGATAGCGCTCGACCTGCGCTTGCTGCGGCGTTTCGGGCAAGAAAAGCGGCCGCATCTTGCGCGCGATGTGGAGGTTGACCGCCACCAGCACGCCCAGCAGGACCGCAGCGA
This sequence comes from Nitriliruptoraceae bacterium, assembly GCA_047610595.1. Taxonomy (GTDB): domain Bacteria; phylum Actinomycetota; class Nitriliruptoria; order Nitriliruptorales; family Nitriliruptoraceae; genus JBFGFG01. Next base: position 7,268 of record JBLFZR010000009.1, read on the forward strand.
CCACCCCGGTCACGAGCCGCGTCCACAAGATGGAGGTAAACACCTCGCGGTACCCGACCACGTCGTACCACCACAGGTCCACGGCCAAGCTGGCCACGCGGCGCCCGAGCACCAAAACGAGGAGGAGGGCGATCATGACGACAGCGCCGAGACGACGGCGGAGCAGCTCGCGCAAGGCGGGCCTTTCAGTGGCAGGTTGACTCACTCACACGCAACGATAGGCGCCGCGGCTTGGTTCCGTGCGGGCGGTCAGGATCAGGATCCTGACCACCATCTTGATCACGCCGGCAGGAGGGCACAGGTGCAGCCCTCGTGGACCTGCGGCACCGGATGCCCGGACGGGAAATCGTTCCCCACCGCGATCGCGCCCTCAGCCTCGTTGGCGCGGCACATCCCTTCGGGACAGCGCGACTCGTCGCCGAGCACCCACTCGACCTCAGTGACGCCGCTGGACTTCCAGCCGTCGATCGTGGCCTCGCCGTACACACGGGTGAGGTGACGGTCCACGACGGTCTCGATGACCGGTCCCTTGAGATCGCGGAACACCTCGCCGACACGCTCGCTGAGCGACGCGTCCGGCTCGCTCGCCTCGACACCGGCACGCAGCGACGGTGCGAGCGTGGTGCGCAGCTCGGCGAGCAGCTCGCCCGCGAGCGTGTCTGATGCCGTCGCAACGCGCGCGCCATCGGTGGGCGGGTCCTCCAGCGGCTGGTCGCCACGCAGGACAGGCGCGTCGGCCCGCCCGGCGCGGTAGCCCGCGTCGAGGAACACGCGCGCCACGTCTGACAGCGCCGACGAGACCTCAGACGCAGGCAGCAGCGCGTCAATATCACCGTCGCCATCCCGCTCGCGCACACCCTCCAGCACACCGTTCTGAAGCTCCTGGAGCCCGCGTCGGAGTCGTCGCAGCATGCCTGGACGGATGCCCGCGAGAGAACGCTCCCGCAGCATTGCGGGCTCGACGTCAAGCTCAGAACTTGGCGTGGGCTCACGCCCTGCTGCCACGGACGCCACGGCGAGCGCTGCTTCGAGCGCGCCCTTATCCGCGCCAGCATGCGACTCATCTGCCAGAACGGGCTCTTGATCTAGCTCTGGCTCCGGCGCTGGCGCTGGCTCTGGCTCCGGTGCGAACGCGGGCACAACAACGGGCACTGGCACGGGCACTGGCACAACCGCAACCGGAACCGGAACCGGAACCGGAACGGGCACGGGCACGGGCACAACAGGCTCTAGATCTGGCTCTTCCTCGATAAGGTCAAGCGCCTCAGACGTCGAACCGATGGCTCCACGAACCGCTGCGATCAGCTCGCGACGACGCTCTCGGAGTCGGTCGATCTGCGCCTCTACATCAGCACGGCGCGCCTCGCCCTCCGCCACGGTCGCGGCAGCCTGATCCGCTGCAGCCGCCATCCGCTCGCGAGATGATCGCTCTGCGGTCGCAAGCTCGGCGTCCGCCGTGCGACGGATCTGAGCTGCCTCGTACTCGGCTGCGGCCACGCGCTCGGACGCGGCGACCTCGGACTGCGCGAGCTCGTCGGCAGCGTTGGTCGACGCGTCTGCGAGCTGTTGCTCGGCATCGGCCACCAGCCGGGCAGCGGCGGCCGCAGCCACCTGCTTGGTACGGGCGGCGGCATCATCTGCTTTCGCCGCCACCTCAGCAGCGGTGCGGTGCGCGGTGGCGATCAGGTCGTCTGCCTCGGCACCGATCCGCGTCGCGCGGGACTGAGCGGTCCCGACCGCCTCGGTCGCGGCTGCCTCGGCGTCCGTACGCATCTTGGTCGCCGCGTTCCCGGCAGCGACCAGAATGCGAGTGGTCTCCTCACCGAGCGCCTTGAAGCTGTCCTGTGGCTGCGCTGACGTAACCAACGCAAGCTCGTGCGCGCTGACGGCCTCTGTCAGCTCGGTCACGCGGGTGCGCAGCCCGTCCAGCTCGGAATGGACATCTCGGAGGTGCTCGTCGACCTGATGCCGCTCGTACCCACGCTTCGTAATCACGAAGTCACGGTTGGCGTTCTCGTTCATCATTGCCACAGCAGCACTCCCAAAGTCTGGGCAGAGCCTAGTTCACCAAGCGCCGCTCACCTGATCTACCGCGGCCAGTCACGCTGCCCGACGCCACTGATACGACATGACACCAAGGAGATTCGCGATCAACCTCGCGGGGCCCGCAAAACCCACCGACTGGGACACGGTCACCTCCAGCACCGGCACGGCTGCGTCCGGATCACCGGGATCGCCAGGCTCGATCGGATCGCCCGGTTCGTTGGGCGCCTCCGGGTCCAACAGGTCCCCGATGGTCCCCGCCGGATCGCCGGTCGGGGCGCCAGTCGGGGGATCGAACGGATTCAGCCCCGTCGTCGGATCTTCCGTCGGATCTTCCGTCGGATCTTCCGTCAGATCATCAGTGGGTGGGTCCGACGGCGTACTTGGCCCATCTGGCGTGCGCGTCGAGATCGTGGGTTGGGGCTGCGGCTGGCGCCGCGGCGTCTGGGACACGGGCCCATCAATGACCGACACCGCTTCCCCGCCGAGATTCGCCCGGCGACGAAGCGCGTCGTCGGCCACCACGCGCAGATCCGACGCATCGAGATCACGCTGCGCCATCAAGACGCCCCAGCTCCCGCCGGCTGCGCGATTAGGCAAGATCTGCCCGACGATCTGCGCCTGCGGCAAACCCTGACCGAGGCGGAGCGTCTCGAGCACCACCGCGGCGATCAGCGTGTCCGCCGGTGGGCCGAACAGCGCACCCCGGACCGTCGGTGCGAGCTCCGCAAGGGCGACCTCGAGCCCCGGCGTGACGCCCACGAAATCAGCGTAAAAAGCCGGCCGCTGTGGCGACGTGCCGTACGTGGCCTCGAGCCCGACGCGCAGCTGCTCGATCTGACGATCTGTATCGATCGGCACCGCCGCGTGCAACGCATCCCATGAGTCGCGGGAGTCCAGCACGATCGGTCGCACGTCCCCGCTGCCGCCGTCCAGCGACAGCTGCGTGAACGGACCGAGGCTGCCGAACAGCCCGCTCGTGGCGGCCGCGTTACCACGGTAGACAGCCAGCCGTGGCGTCTCGCTTCGCGCGACGCGGAACACGCCATCCCCGACGAGCACCGCGACCGTCGCGTTCACTGTGTAACGCCCGATATCGGTGTCGACGAGCACCTCGCCGCTGGTCAGCTTGAGATTGCCGACGCTGCCCGCGGCAGGGCTGCCAAGGGTTGCGACAGTGCCAGGCGTCAGCGACAAACGACCGATGCCGCTCTCGAGCATCGTCTCCTCGGGGCCGACCGTCACCGCAACCTCGAACGGGATGTCGTCGCCTGCAGCTAGCTCCCCCTCGGCGGTCCGGACGCTGCCGGTGGCAACGGACCAGGTCGTGTCCAGCGGCGCGCGGGCGGCCACGGCCCCCACAGCGGCCAGCAGCGCGCCGATGAGTGCTGCCGCCACGGCCGCTCGCGGCGGCCCGGTCCGTCGACGTCGCGGCGGAATCACACGCCGGATCGGCTCGATCTGCTCGAACTCCTGCGACGTCATCGGGATGTCACACAGCTGTGTCGTCATGATTCGACCGCTCGTACATGGACGACGACCCGTGTGCCACCCGACTTGGGCTGCTGGAACTCGACCGTGCCGCCGAGCACGTCCACGATGCGCTGAACCATCGCGAGACCAAGGCCGAGACCACCGTGCCGCCGAGTCGCGGACCCATCACCCTGTCGGAAGCCCTCGGTAAGCACCGCCATCGCGTCAGCGCTGATGCCATCGCCGTCATCAGTGACAGTGATGGCCAGGGTGCGGCCGCGGCTGCGCGTCGCGCCGACGACGACCCCCCCGGGCGAGAACTTCAGAGCGTTATCGATCAGCTCGACCAACAGTCGGCGCAACAGCACCGGGTCTACCTCGGCAGCTGGCAGCTGCGGGTCGACCGCGATGTCAAGGCGGCCCTCGTAGTCCTCATCGCGAAGCTCGGCGACCGCCGCGTGCGCCGCATCGTGGATCGATGTCGGCGCCAGCTGAATGTCAAGACGCCCGGCCTCGAGCGCGGCGTAGTCGACCAGCATCCCGATGACACGTTCAAGGCGCTTGGCCGCGTCGCCGATCCGGCCCGAGATCTCGGCAACCGTCTCGTGCGGAAGCTCCCTGCGTGCCAGCACATCCGCGTATCCCCGAACCGGAGTCAACGGCGTGCGCAGCTCGTGGGAGATGTTGGCGAGGAACTCGGTCTTCATGCGCTCGGCGGCGGCTTCGCCGGTGATGTCGCGCAGCACATGCACCCGGCCGAGAGCTCGGCCGCGGGCGTCGAGCAACGACGCGCTCGTCGCCGCCACCTCGACGTCACTGGGACCGACCGTCGCTTTGACGACCTTTCCTTCGGACCGCGCCAGCGCGGCGACGACCGAACGACCGTGCTCATCTGTCCCAGTCAGCACCTTCGTGATCGGTCGACCTACCGGATCATCTGTCGCCAGCAGCTTGCGAGCGGCCGGGTTTGCGCGGGAGACCACCCCGTGCTCGTCGACAGTGATGAGCCCCTCGCTCAGCGAGCTCGTAACGATCTCGAGCCGGCGACGAAGGGTGCCCTCCACGTCGGCAGCCTCCGAGAGGTCAGCCTCTCGGTCCGCGACCGCGCTCATCATCGCCGAGAACGCGCCGGCGAGCCGTCCGACCTCGTCCGTCCCGGACGGAGGCATATCGACGAGCTCATCTCCCCTCGCGATGCGCTCGGCGGCGGCCGTGAGGCGGGTCACAGGCTCCACGATGCGTCGCGCGCCGACACTCGCCAGCGCCGCAGCGAGCGCCAGCCCGAGCAGCGAAGCGATGAACAGCGTGCGGGTGGCGTCGTCGCGCAGCTCGCCACCGACGGCCGCGTCCCGCAGCAAGACCAACGAACCGGAGGTACCGAGCGGCGACACCGCCACAAGGCGAGGCTGGCCGCCTACCGCTGCGGTCGCGCCGTCCGCAAGCCCCGCGACCAGCAGCCGTACGAGCTCGGAGCTCACCTCAGATGTCTGCAGTAGTGGGTCGGTCGACGCGAGGATCGAGGCGCCAGCGTTGAGGACGATGACGTCCGTACCGGTCTGCTCTGCGACCTGCGCGAGAGACGACGTCGAGCTGATGATGCGACCAAGCACCAGCGCACCCGAGACACGGTCAAGCCGGCGAGTGCCGTCTTCCTCGACCGGTGCGATCGGCGAGACTCCAACGGCGACCAACGAGCCGTTGCCGAGGTTCATCGTGCCAGCACCTGCGACGCCGTTCACGCCTTGCTGCGTCAGCAGATGACCGCTCACAGCGGCCTCGTCAACAGGCGGCAACGGTCCCGGCACTAAGTTGGCCGCGTCCCAGGACCCGACAGAGATGCCCTGCGGACCAACGATCATCGCGATGTCGACGCCTGGCAGCTCAGCCATGCTCTGCGCCCGCCCGTCCAGCGAAGACTCCCCGAGATCGAGCTGGATCGCGAGCGCAGTGCCCGCCAAAGCGGATGAGAGAGAACGCAGATCCTCCGCATCATCCAGGGCCAACCGGTTGCTCTGTGCCCGGGCGAGGTCGACGAGCTGGTCGATCTGATCTTGCTGAAGGTCGCTGGCGAACACCAAGCCACCGGCCGAAGACAACACGATGGCCGTCAGCGCCACCAGCCCCGTAGCGCCAGCGAGGACGCGCGGCAGAAGCGACGACCCGACGCGGACGATGATCCAGCTACCGATCGCGATGGATCCCACAACCGACAGCACCGCGGCCGGCGTTGGCGCGAGCCGGCCGAATCCGTCCGCTGCGGCCCACAGCACGAGCCCGCCGCCCAGCAGCGTCACGCTGCTGGCCTGCCGCAGCGCACCACGCGACGCGCTGGCGGCGGCTGCAACGCCGGCGAACGCCGCTGCGAGGTGTACCGGCAGCGGCGCGATTAACGCGACCGCGACGACCGGTCGCAGCGGGCCCGCAGCGCCGACAGCGATGCCGGCGTACCCCGCCGCGCGCAGCACCAACGAGAGCGTCGCGCTCTCGAGCGCGAGCGTCCCGGCCAGCACGTAGCTCACGACGAGGGCCGCGCCTCCGACCACCAACCCCGGCCACGTGGGGCCGACCTCTTCACGGCGGCCCCAGCCAAGGGCGATTAGCCCGGCGGCCACGGCCACTCCGAGCACGTGCACCGCAAGGTGCAAAGGGATTGCTACAGCATCTTCCACATGCGAAACATATGGCTGTTAACCCAAGAGCCCGTCGGGACAACGACCCTAGCTCGATCACATCACGGAGAAAAGCGGCCATCTGGTCGCCTACGGCCTTACAGCGAGCGCGCGGTAGCCGCATCGGACCGCATCAAACCGCATCGAACAGTGGACGCGACCTGCTGTGTCAGCCGTCGAGCGGCTCGAGAACAAACGAGTCCGCTGGCGTCCGACCGTCGCGCAGGGCTTCGAGCGCGGCCACCGCGTCCCCGAGTGTGTCGATCGGGACCAGCGTGATCGGTGCCGGCACCGAGGCGCCGCGGGCCTCCTCGATGTTGCCTCGCGGCACCAAGAACACGACGGCAGCCGGGTCATCACCCCGGCGCGTGGCGCCCGCGATCTTCTGATGGATCCCACCGATGGGACCGACACTGCCGTCAATCCGGATCTCGCCGGTGCCAGCGATCACAAGGCCGCCGGTCAGATCCTCGGGCGTCAGAACATCGACGATCGTGAGCGCGAACATCATGCCGGCGCTCGGACCGCCGATGCTGCCCGCGTCGATGACGACATCCAGCGGCACCTCGACCCTCGTCCCGACGAACAGACCCGCGAAACCACGACTCGCGTCATCTGGGTTGGTCCCCAAGGTGAGCGATCGTTGCTGCAGCCCCTCGGGCCCATCCACCGTGAGCATTAACACGGCGCCGGGCGCGAGCGCGCCCACCAGCCTGGCGAACTCGTCCGACGTCGTCACCGCCTGCCCGTCGACCTCGACCACGACATCGCCCCGCTCGAGCACGCCGGCCGAGGGGCCACCCTCGAGCAGCCCTTCGACGCGAGCCCCGTCCGGCGTCAGCTCGTACCCAAGCTGACGCAGAGCAGCGACCGTGGCGGCGGTCTCTGACTCGGTCATCAACGCCGCGAACTGCGCGCGCGTCACGTCCTCGTCAACATCCTCCGGGAAGTACGCGGCGCGAGGCGCCCGCTCGGAGGTGGGGTCGTCCGCAAGCCTCCAGAGCTGCCCCAACGTCAAGGTCGTCTGGACCGAGACGGTCGTCAGCAGGAGCTGCCCGGCCGACTCGCTCACCTGGGCACCCGAGACATCAATGATCGTCAGCACATCCCGCGTCGGGCCGGGGCGCAGCGCCACATAGCACGAGGGAGAGACTGTGGTCACGTCACACGGCAGGATCCCCTCGACGACAGCCATACCAGAGCTGAGGAGCAGCAGGACGAGCAGGATGCGACGCACGGGTGGTCCACAGGCAGATGATCAGAAGGTCAGAACGTCAGAAGGTGCACCATCAGCAAGCCGGTGCGGGTACCGAAAATCTGACCCACCGTATGTCGTGAAGCTACCGAAGCGAGTGCTCGAAGGCGGAGGTCGCGCGTGCCTCACGGGCCGTCAGCACGCTTGCTGCAGCCAGCAGCACGGTCGCGAGCAGCACCAACGGGCCGGAGCGCCCGGCACGGTCCCCGGTGTCGCCCGGCGCAGCGGCGTCCACGGTTCTCGGTGCACTCGGCGCACTCGGCGCATCCGCATCCGTCGCCCCGTCCGGCACCACATCCGACACCTCATCCGGGGCGACGCGAGGCGCGACGCTCGGCGAACCTGGGTTCGCCACCACCCCACTGGTCTGTCCATCGCCGTTCGATGGATCCGTGTCCCCGGCCGTCGCGGCCGACCGTGTGGACGCAGGAGCAGGCGTGCCGCCGGCTGCCAGCAGCTCGATGGCCGTCGCCATCGCCGCGCCTGCATCCACGATTCCCACGCCAAACTTTGGGTCTGGTCCTGCGACGCCGACGTCTCGCGCCGATCGACGCAACACGTCCACGGCTTGCACGTGATCCAGCCCCGCGCTGCGCAACAGCGCCGCCACCCCCGCCACGATCGGCGCCGCAAACGACGTCCCCGCACCCTCGCCGTACCGCTCGTCGGGGTTGCAGCCGGTCGGGGTCGGGCTGCACCAGGTCGACACCATCTGCACGCCGGGCGCCATCACCGCGTCGTCGCGGTCGGCGTCCGAGAACACGGCCAGCTCGTCCTCCTTGTCCACCGCGCCGACCAGCACAACCGGAGAGCCGATGCGGTACCCGGCGGCGCCTGCGCCTGAGTTGCCGCTGGCTGCGATCACAATCACACCCTTCGACCACGCGTACTCGATGGCATCGTTCGGCGCGACGAGCAGCGCGTTCGGGCCCCCGCTCTCCTGCTCCTCCACCTCAAGGGAGAGGTTGACGATGTCTGCCCCGTGGTCAACGGCCCAGCGGATCCCCGCATCCACCGTCGACGACTGCCCCCGCCCGTCGTCATCCAGCACTCGGACAGGCAGCAGCGTCGCCCGCGGCGCGACGCCTGCGATGCCCTCGCCGTTGTTCGCCGTAGCCACTGCAAGCCCGGCAACGATTGTCCCGTGCCCGTTAGGGTCGCTCGGATCATCGTCGTTATCAATGAGATCGATGCCCGTGCTGCCATCGCGTGTCGGACCGAACCGATCAACGAGGTCCGGGTGCGTCGGTTCGACACCGGTGTCGAGGACAGCGATAACGATGCCCTCGCCCTGCGTGGTGTCCCACGCTGCCTCGACACCGATCGTGTCGAACCACCACATCTGACTGCGTCGAGGATCGTCAGACGATGCAGCCAGCGCCACCGTTGGCGCTGTGACGAGCAGCGCGGTGAGCGCAGCCGTGATGCGGGTTCGCACACGCACTGGCGATCTCCATCCAACGTGCCCAACGGGCCAACGTGCCTCACGACCGATCGATGACGCATCTACGTCACGCCTGACGGTACCGCCGGGCACGCGGCCGCTCAGGCCGTGTCGACGCCGGGCCAACGATGACCTCCGGCTGCCAGCTGTTCCTGCTTCCAAATCGGAACCTCGGCCTTGACTCGCTCGACCAGGGCCGCCACCGCGGCCTGGGCTGGCACCCGATGCGGGGCCGACGCGGACGCCACGATCGCATGCTCTCCCACGAGCAGCGGCCCGAGCCGGTGCTCGACGTACACCGCGCGCACTGACGGGAAAGCCCCTGACACCTCGTGCGCGATGCGGCGCATCGTCGGAATCGCTTCCTCCAGCCAGGCCTCGTACACCAAACCAGTCACCGCGTCGCCGGCATGATGGTCGCGGACGGTGCCCAAGAACACAGCCGTGGCGCCACACGTCGCATCCGCAACGAACGACATAGATGCGGCCGGATCAAGCGGTCGGTCAACCAGCGCTGCGTGCACCCGCACGGCGACACGCGGCGGGTCCGCCGCATGCGGCCCCGCCGACGGCTGACGCTCCAACTCCGTCACCGACGCCGCGCCCGGGCCATGGCGGCGGCTAACAACAACCCGGCGATGCCGGCCGCAGCCATCGCGGCCCGATCCCGCCGCACGCGCACGCGGCCGATCCGCACCCACGCCCCGTGCTCGGCCGCGAGCTCGGCCAGCCCGTCCCTGTTCGAGCGGGTCGCCGTCCAGCCGGTGGCCTGAAGCCGCCGCACATCCACGACCCACGGATGCATCACATACGGCAGCTGCGTCTCCGGTGCCGCGGTGAGCCCCAGACGCCAGGCCCATCGGGCGATGCCCCACGCAACCTCCTCAGGGACCACCAGCGCGCGTCGACCTAACACTGCGAGCGCTTCGTCGAGCGAGACCCATCCGGGCGACGCCACGTTGAACGCGCCCGGCAGATCCTGCGTCGCGACGTGATGAAAAGCCGAGACGACATCATCCACGTGGGCGACCTGCACCGGCGGCTTGTGCCCTGCCACCATCATGTAACGCGGTAGCTCAAGCTGGCGGCTTATGAAGTTGTCGACGGCCGGCCCTGCGACGATCGCAGGGCGCAGGACGGTCAAGGTCACGTCGTCGGGCAACGTGCCCGCCCAACCCCACAACCAATCCTCGACCTCGCCCTTGTGGCGCGCGTACGAGAACGCTCGAAGCGGACGGCGTGGGCTGGACTCGGTCAGCGGGACGTCGTTGTCAGGATGTGCGCCGTACACCGAGGCGCTGGATGCGACGACGATCCGCCGCACGCCCGCCTCAACCGCTGCGGCCAGCGTCGTGCGCGTGCCATCCACGTTCACGTCACGCATCGCCTCCTCGTCACGGAGGGGGTCGACCTCGAACGCGAGGTGCACCAGCACGTCGACGCCCTCAAATCGGTCGGCGATGCCCGGATCACGAACATCCACCACACCCATCGTCACGCCGGCAGGCACGAGTGCCTCGACCCTGTCCAGCGCGATGACGCGGTCGACGGCAGGATCAGCGGCCAGCGCGACCAGCAGCCGACGTCCGATAAGACCGTTCGCGCCCGTCACCGCGATGTCCACGCCTACCCCTTCGGTTCTGACGTGCTGTGAAGACCGATCTTAGTGAACGCACGCTGCGCGTCCCGCGCCCAGCGAGCTGCGGCTCGAGGGCGCAGGTTGTGCGAGCCGGGTGGCCACTTGGGGTCGCGGCCGGGGCCAACACCCTCCACACTAGACATATGACTGATGACATCACCCCGTTCGGCGGCGACCTCCCTGAGGAGCTGCGCCGCATCCTCGAGCAGCTGACCGGTGAGGGCAGCCCGTTCCCGGGCGGCCTGCCGTTTATGCAGATGCCTGGCGTCGGCGGGCACAGCCCTGGCGATGGGCCAGTGGACTGGAAGATGGCGCGCCGTGCTGCGATGCAGCTCGCGAGCGCCAGCGACCGCTCCCCCACCGACGCAGAGCGTGCCCGTGCGTCCGAGGCGCTGCAGATCGCCGAGCACTGGCTCGACACCAGCTCGTTACCAGCGCCACCGGATGCAGGTCGGCTGCATGTCGCGTCCAAGGCCGAGTGGGTAGATGCCGCGCTCACCGCGATGCGCCCGATGGTCGAGCCGGTCGCCGCGGCGGCGACGGCGAACATGGCAGATCTCGCACGGCAGCAGATGCAAGACATCGATCTTGAGGAGCTCGGCCTCGGCGCGCTGACGGGGATGCTGCAAGGGATGGATCTCGGGGCGCTGCTGGAGCCGCTCGGCGCGACCGTGGCCGGCCTGCAGGCTGGCCAAGTGCTCGGCCAGCTGGCCGGGCAGCTGCTGACAGGTACCGAGCTCGGCATCCCAACCGGTCCCCGCTCGATCGCGCTGCTGGTTGCGCCAACAATCGCCGAGACCTTCGGCAGCTGGGACCTCGACGACACCGAGGTGCTGATCGTGCTGTGCCTGCACGAGGCTGCGAACCGCCGCCTGTTCCACGCCGTCAGCTGGCTTGAGGGGCACCTGCACGATCTGGTCGCCACGTTCGCGCAGGGCGCCCAGGTGGACAGCGAGCAGCTGCGACGGATGGCCGAGGAGATGATGCAGCGCCTCGACCCGAGCGACCCAGAGAGCATGGAGGCTGCGATGCAGTCCGCCTCGCAGCTGCGGATGACGCCGACCCCGGCGCAGCTGCGTGTGCTCGAGCGGATCCAAGGCGTCGTCGCGCTGGTCGGCGCCTGGACTCGACGCGAGGTCGAGGCTGCGGCCGGCGACCGGCTGCCAGGCAAGGCACGTATCGACGAGGTGCTGCGCCGTCGCCGCGCATCGCGCGGCGACGGTGACCATCTGTTGGCGTCCCTGCTTGGGCTGAACCTGACCCCGGACGACCCCACGCTCGGCGACCACTTCGTCGAGGTCGTGACCGATGCCCTCGGCCCCGACGGGCTGCGCAGCGCGATCGCGCACCCGGACAACCTGCCGAACCTCACCGAGCTCGCGCAACCCGAGCGGTGGCTCGCGCGGCTCCGTGGCGATGACAGCGAGGTGCCCCACGATGTCAGCAGCCTGCTCGATGGGCTGGGCGATGCGCCAGTCGAAGAGAGCGCCGACGAGCGCATCGCCGCGGCGCGGGTAGCCGACGACCGGCACGAGGACCGGCCCGAGGACACGCCGCCCGACGATGCAGCCTCAGACGAGACCGAGGACGGCGCGTAGCTCGAGCACGGTGCGACGCTCGAGCCACGCATCCACGGCGGCGCGGGCAGGGTCGCGGTTGATCAACGCTTGAAAGGACCGGCTGTGGTCCGCCACGATCAGATGCGCCTGCTCGTGCAGCAAGATGTGGTCCAGGACTGGGTCCGGCGCGTCTGCGAGCCGGTGCGAGACGCGGAGCCGCTTGCTCGCCACCGAACATGACGCCCACCGCGACTCCATCCGATGCGACCACCGCACGTCCGTCGCTCGGACGCCGGGGAGCCATCGGTCCGCAACCGCGTCCGCGCGCGCGACCAGCCACGCATCACCGCGCGGCCCTCGGGTGACACGGGTGGCACGTGCCGGGGTGCTGTCGGGAAGCCCCACCGCAGCCCCCCCAACGATGTCGACGGACGCCCGCGCAACCAACCGAGCGACCAAACGCTCCACAAGCGCGTCCTCGGCGGCGGCAGGCATGCCCTCCGGAACACGCACGACGATCTTCCCGCCCCGGAGTCCGGCAGACGCACCGCGCTTTCGCGCAGCGGAGCGCACGACATCGACCCTTGGATCGCGCACACACACCTCCACCGCGGCTGCCCGAGCGACAACCAGCAGGAGCGTGCCACGCCGGTGCGACGTCTCCATATCCGACAGCCCCTAGCAGGGTTCCTGCCCGTTGGGAGCACTGACCTAGGACCTGCGCGGGCCGCGCGCAAGTCGGTGCGACCTGCGCAACCCACACCCAATCCACAGGCTGTTGAGGCCACGCACCGTCGTTTTCGCAGGTCAGCCAGCCCTTTTGACGGCTATCAGTGGGCAGATACCTGCGCGTCATCTCCCGTTCATCCGGGTTACCCACACGCCACCCACATCGAAGGCGGCGTTACGCACACCCCGTGTGGATAACTTGCTTGGCCGGCCGCCGAAGCAGCCCTATTGTCTGGACCGCGATAGCACGGATGCCGCTGCACCGTTCCACGGGGAAGGGAACGGGCCCACCGGCCGCCGAGCTTCGCGTACCCCCCCGCCCACCGGCCGCCCCCACTGGCCACCGGGCGATGGACACAGCGAGGCCCCACCATCCGGTGGGGCCTCGCTGTGTTCTGCGTCACGGGTGCTGCGTGTCAGAGCTCTTGGGTCTCGACGCGGCTGACGCCGTAGATATCCAGCGCGCGAGCAGCCCCACGGCTCAGGTCGATGTCGCGGCCGTCGATGAACGGCCCACGGTCGTTGATCCGCACCACGATTCTCGCACCGTTCGCCGGGTTCGTGACTCGCAGCACGGTGCCGAAGGGCAGCGTCTTATGCGCCGCCGTCATCGCGTCCTGGTCAAACGTCTCTCCGTTGGCTGTCAACCGTCCGTGAAACCCAGGGCCGTACCAGCTGGCGAACATGGTGGCTGTGTCATCAACAGCGATCCGCTCGGAGCGGACGGGATGCGCGACGACGCGAGCGCCACGGGTGGCGAACGGCGTTCCTGCTGCGAGCAGCTTCACATCGGTGGGCTCGACCTGCGCGACCACGGGTCGCGATGACAGTGCGAGCAGGGCGAGATCAGAGACGCTGGGGCCGTCTGCGACGGCGATCGAACCTGTCACAACCGTCACGGCCGTGAGGGCGGTGAGGGTGAGGACGCGGCGACGCGTAGGAGAACGCACATAGAACCGTTCGTCGGGGACACGGGAGACCAGCGGACGCACGACGAAGGGGCCGTGCAGCTGGGGTTCGCACCGGTGACGAAGCCGCCCTGTGGGCGGTGTCTGTGGCGCGGCGGAGAAGATGCTAACCGATGCAAGCAGATTGCGCACTAATGCAAGCAAAAGGAGCGCGACCTGCGCGCGTCTCGGACTGGGCTGGCTGCCGTGCCCGACGACGCTGCGGTAAGCGTGCCCGACCAAGCAGGGCATAGCGATAATGCCCTCTGGCTGCGCGATACCCGCGCAGTAGCCTCCCCACCCCAGGACGCGCCAGAACAGGACGAACCAGACATGGCCAGCAGCACACCGGCAGCCCGCGGCGCCGCGTTCTTCGACCTCGATCGCACCCTCATTAGCGGGTCTTCGGCAGTCGACTTCGGCATCGCAGCATGGCGCAACAAGCTGATTCCCGGCTCGGCCCTCATCCGTGACGCTGGGGGCGCGATCGCGTTCCGGCTGGCCGGCGCGAGTGACGAGAAGTCTGTCTCGACCCGCGACCGTCTGCTCGGGGCTGTCAAAGGCATCCGGCAGGACGACCTGCTCGCGCTCAACGAAGAGATCATCCCCCGCGTTCTCTCAAAGGTCCGGCCCGAGTCCAAAGGGCTCATCGACATGCACCACGAGGCCGGGCGCGACTGCTTCATCGTGTCAGCGTCTCCCGTTGAACTCGTCGAACCGCTGGCCCGCGCGCTCGGCATGCAGGGCGGTATCGGCACCCGGCCGGCGACCATCGACGGCGTCTACACCGGCGAGCTCGACGGCCCCTTCTGCTACGGCGACGGCAAGCGCATCATCATCGAGAAGATCGCCGCCAGCCGCGGGTACGACCTGCAGCTGTCGTACGGGTACTCCGACTCGGCGTCGGACCTTCCGATGCTCGAGCTCGTCGGACACCCGGTCGCAGTCAACCCTGACAGCCCGCTCGAAGCGGTCGCACATCAGCGCGGCTGGCCAGTGGTGGTGTTCGCACGCAAGCGCAAGCAGGTCGTGCGCAGCACGACCGCCTCGGTTAGCGCGGTCGCGCTGGGCGTCGGTACCTACGCACTCGGCCGACGCCACGGTCGTGTGGTCGAGGCCGCCCGCGTATCGGCACACAAAGCCCCACGCGGGCGTGCCGGGCGCCGATCGTGACGTCGAGCCTCAACGTCCCGAGCTCCCGCTGGCTGCGTGCGATCCTCGCGGAGGTGGACCAGCTGACGGCTGTCGTCGCGTCTGCCGATAGCGGTCGCGTCACAGGGCTGGTCGACGGAGCCCGCGACCGCGCAGCGGTGGCCACGATGCAGCTCGATGGCTCCCCGCTCGATGGGGTCCCCGATGATGTCCCGCCACCCCCGCCAGGGCTCGTGACCGGCCCCGCCCGAGGCGGCTGGCTGGAGGTGCTTCGGTCCGGAGCGGGCGAGCTGCACACCGTGCCTGACGCGGTGCTGATGGCGATCGAACACCGCGGGGCTCGCGCGGGGCTGGACGCGCTCGACCTGGCCGGTTCGTTGCGATCAGATCTGCGCGGGACGCTGACGCTGCTCCACCGCCGCGTCACCGACGGCCTGCTCCACCCGGACGTCGCCGGGGCCATCCGGCGCTCGGACCAGGCGGTCAACGATGCCAGCATCGGCCGGGTCATCTTCTTCCCGGTTGACCCTGCGCACATCGAGCAACGGTTCGACGCGCTCGCCGCGTGGGTCGCCAGCACAGATGCACATCCGGTCGTGGTGAGCGGGGTCGTGCACCACCAGCTGCTGGACATCCACCCGTGGGAGGCAGCCAACGGTCGCACCGCCCGGATCGCCGCCCGACTGCTGCTCGCGGCCGACGGCGTTGATGCACAGCTCATCGCACAGCCCGAATCATCGATCACCGAGGACGTAATCGGCTACCTCGACGACGTCGGCCGCAGCCGCCGGCTGGGCACACCTGCTGTGTTCGTCGCCCGCTGGGCCGAAGCCCTCTCGGACGGCCTACGTGCTGCTGCATCCGAGCTCGGCATGCACCCCGAGGTCGAGGTTCCAGCAGCCACGACCGCGTTCCTGCGATCGCGGGGGGCGACGCCGTTCACGATCGTGGACCACCGGACTGCCACGACCGGCGGCCCCGACGCAGACGCCGACCTGACCACGGCCTTGGCTGCTGGCACAGCGCGGCGACTGCACGGCACAAACGGCCTGCGCTGGGTGGCTACCACCGCCTGATGTGCTGCCGTCACGGGTCGTCGTCAGCGGTCCGGAGCGGCCTCGTCCACATCACACTGTCGTTCGCTGCGCGATGAACCAGCCGCCCACGCCGCCGACGGGGAAGCGCAGAGCGCGCTTGGGCGCTCCACGACGGAGGCGCCATGCAGCTCGCCGACCGACCCTCGCACGGCGTGCGCTCCGACGGTGACGTCATGGTGCACGCCCACCACCTCGTGAACCGCTTCCGTGGCGGCCACGGCGCGGAAGGCAGCTACCTCGTGGACCTCGGTCACGACGGCCGCGTCACGCTGGACATCTCGGCGCGGGCATGCACGGTGCGCCACGCGCCCCGCGCGAGCTCCAACCGCGCGACGCTGCGGACCGACGCCCGCACCTGGATCGCGATCGCCACTGGCGAGCTCGATGGCATCCGCGCCTTCCTCGACGGTCGTCTGCAGATCGAAGGGGACCTACACGCGGCCGTCCGGCTGACATCGTTGTTTGAGCCGATCGGTCCCGCTCACCTCGAGGTCCGTCAGCTTCGAACCCGCACCTCCCGACGTGTCGAGATCGCCTCCCTCGCCACCGGCCGAGGAACCCCAGTGGTGCTGCTGCACGGCTTGGGCTCCAGCCTGCTGTCGTTTCTGCCGACGTTCGTCGCGCTCGCCGAGCATCACGAGGTGCACGTGCTCGATCTGCCCGGGTTCGGACGCTCGTCGAAGCCGATGCCGACCGGGCGCCGTTACCACCCTTCATGGATGTCGGAGCACGTCCGCCGCTACGTCATCGCGCACGATCTCGGCGGCGCGCACGTGATCGGGAACTCGATGGGCGGCCGGATCGCGACCGAGCTGGCGCTGACCCATCCGACACTGGTTCGCAGCATCACCGGGCTGTGCCCCGCCGTCGCCTTCGACCAGTACCAACCGCTGCGACCGCTGCTGCGCGCCACGGTCCCACAGTGGGCCGCCGTCGCACCTGTCCGGCTGCCGCTGGCCGCGGTCGAGCGCGCCATGGACCAGCTGTTGCACAACGCAGAAAGCGTGCCGCCACAGAGCCGTAAAGCCGTCGCCGAGGATGTCGTCGCCATGGTCCGCGACCGTGGGTACCGACTGGCCACGATGGCGGCCGCGCGCCACCTCGGCGCCGAACCCGCAAGCGGTCGGGGCGCCTTTTGGAGGCGGCTCGCGCTGCTGGACGTCCCCTCGCTATGGATCTTCGGCCGTCAGGACGTCCTCGTGCACCCGCGCTACGCCCAGCGTGTGCGTGCGGTGCTGCCCGAGGCACAGGTCGAGGTCTGGGACCAGATGGGCCACGTCCCGCAGCTTGAACGACCCGCCGAAACGCACACCACCATCCGTCGGTTCGTGGGCCAGCTGGACCGGCTAGACGGTGCGATGCGACGTATCGGTTAGCGCTGGGATCCCTACAAGCCTTGGGAGCCTGAGCGCTGGGGGCCTTGGCGTGCGTCGTCGGCGCCCTCGACGAACCGAATGATGCGCTGGACCGTCCAGTCCGGTGCCTCCAGCATCGGCACGTGCCCCATCGCGTCCTGCTCCTCGATGGTCCAGTCCGGCCGCAGCCGCCGAACCATCGCCGTGGTCGCTGCCAGCACCAGCGGGTCCTGCGCCCCGCGGATGTACAGCGTCGGCGCCGTGATACGTCGGATCGAGTCCAACATCACACGTCGTGCCGGCCCCACCTGCAGCTCCACCAGCCCAGCCGTGGCCTGGAGGAACGCTGGGCCGCGCCATCGCAGCTGCGTGACACGGGCGAGGTTCGCGACGCCTACCTCGATCTGATGCTCTGGGATGGCATCCGGCTCGGCGACCATCTGACGCATCCCCGACCGGTACTGCTCGTCAAAGGTCATCGCCGCCAGCCGCTTACGGATGATCTTGGGCCCCAGCACCGGCAGAAGCATCGGCCCGAAGCTGTTGACGAGGAACCTGCTCGGCACAAGACCCACGAGCCTGGGCGGCAACGCCGGCCCAAGCAGCACCAGTCGCTGCACCAGCACGGGATGATCGGCGGCCAGCAGCGTGACGATGGCCCCACCCATCGAGTTACCAACGGCCACCACCGGTCCCGCGTCCAGCGCCCGGACCAGCGTGGCGAGGAACCGCGCGTTGGCGCGCGGTCGTGCGGTGGTGGGCCGCGGCGGCGCTGTCTCGCCAAACCCGGGAAGGTCTACCGCAACGACCGGCCCCAGCGCGCTGAGACCTCGCATCACCGGCAGCCAGTTGGTGCTCGTCCCACCAAGCCCGTGGACCAGCAGCACGAGCGGACCGTCAGCGGCACTGTCATGACGCAGCAGGCGCACCTTCGCGCCTGCGACATCCATCCACTCGGTGCGAATCCCAGCCCAGTCCGGGTGGGCCTCACCAAGATCGGCCAGCTCGTGCACCCGCTGGATTGCCGGTAGCTCCACGCTGGCGTCGGGCAGCTCCGTGGTCGACTCAAAAGCCATACGTGTCCTGTGACGAGGGACGGCAGAGGTTAAGGCCACCGCGGACCGGTATCACTGCCCGAGGGCCCTTCGCCAACCCCGATGGGACCACCTCAGCCCCCACATGCCCCATCGTGGACAAGTCCGGCCGCGAGCACCAGCTCCGCGATGATCGATACCCCCGGCATGCGGAGCTCGTCAGACCTGCTCTAAGCCTGCACCGGTGAGGTTGCTACGGCCGGCACCCCCATATCGTGCGTTTTTGACCGCAGTCCGCTGGATGGCGGGGGCGATAGGCACGGCGTGCAGCACGCCGGGGACACCTCGCCGGGGACACCTCGCGCCCCTGCAGCATCGCTGCCGACATCGGCAACCCGCCTGCGCAGCAGGTGCGCAGCCAGCGCACCCTCACACCGACGTCGGCAGGAGTCGGCAACAGGGACGGCGAACACACACGTATGAACAACACCCCCGCACCTGCCCTTACCCGCCGCTCACTGCTGCGCAACGCCGCGGTCGCCGCTGGCGCCGCCGCTGTCGCACCGAGCCTTATCGCGATGACCGCAGTCGCGCCGGGGACCATCACGGCCGCGCCCAACGCCGCGACCGCCGCCGCCGTGCTGGCACGCGGCGGCGGTGTGCTCGTTCGAGTCCTGCCGGTCACGCCCGCGCAGCTCGCGCTGATGCCGCAGCTGGACAACACCCACAAAACGTTCGCCGATGGCGGCGTCGAGCTGGTGCTGTGGGACGGCGACCTCCAGAAGCTGGACCTGGTGGGTCTGCGTCACGAGCTGATCACCCCGACCCAGGCCATCTCTGAGCGCCCGGCCGGCCTTCTGCCCCAGCCGGGCGAGACCGACGGCGAGTACCGCGAGAGCTCGAAGCGCTACAGCGACGACCTGAAGGCGCTGTACGAGGCACACAAGGACACCGGCCGCGTGAAGCTGCTGGAGCTGCCGACGCCGACGCTGCTGGGCACCACGGTGTACGGGCTCGAGATCGCCACCGACGTCGACTCCAACGACGGCCGCGCGGTCGTGATGCATGACGGCATGCACCACTGCCGCGAGTGGCCCGCCGGCGAGATGCCGATGATGTGGGCGTACGAGCTGCTGGAGTCATACACCACCGACCCGACCATCCAGAGCATCGTCGACGGCGTCCGCACCGTGATCTTGCCGCTGGTGAACGCCGACGGCTTCGACCGCACGATGGAGGCTGCAGCCCTCACCGGCGAGACATCGAGCAACGGCACCATCGGCCTCGTTTTTGCCATCTCTGGCAAGGGTGATATGTGGCGCAAGAACCTGCGCGCGGTGTCCAACGAGGGCCCGCTCGCCGTGACCGGACCGGCCGTCGGGGGCTCGCCCGTCGGCGCATCGCAGCCGGACGCGTACGGCGTCGACCTCAACCGCAACTACCCGTTCGCGTGGGGCGACGAGTCCGGCTCGTCGAGCATCCCCGAGACACAGACCTATCGCGGCCTCGCGCCGTTCAGCGAGCCCGCGACGCACAACGTGCGTGACCTGGTGCGCTCGTACCTGCCCGTCATGCACATCACCCACCACACCTCCGGTGAGCAGATGCTGATCCCGTGGGGCCGCGAGCCGCGTGAGATCCGCAGCCCCGACTGGCCGATCATGTCGGGCATCGCGATGGACATGCGCGATGGGTTCGTCACACCGAACGGGACGGCGTTCGCTGGCAACGGCTACTCCCCCATCCAGGCGTACAACCTCTACCCAACGTCCGGCACCAGCCGCGACTGGGGCCACGCCGTGACGCGCACGATCATCTACACCTTCGAGCACGGCTCCGAGTTCCACGGCACCTACGGTCCGACCATCCCGGCCATGTACGTCAAGAACCGCGGCGCGTTCGTACGCCACGCGTTGGCGGCGATGGATGCATCGGTCGTCGCCCGTATCACGGGCGCGGGCCCGGTCGGTGGCTCGGTCGAGCTGACCAAGACGTTCGCCACGCCGACCAACCTGCAGCTGTCCGGCACGCCTGTCGTCTCTGTGGGCGGCCTACCGCCGATCGCGGACCCGACCGCCGGCACGGTGCGTCCGGCGGAGGTCGAAGAGACCATCAGCCGAACCGTGACGATCGGCATCGACGGCACGTTCGACATCGCGGTCCCGCCGTCCACCCGCCCGTACCTGATCAACGAGTCCTTCGTAGATAACAAGGTCGGCGCGCTTGAGCCGTACACCGTGATCGTGCGGGGTGCCGATGGCGTGACGATGTATGAGTCCGCTGTCACGATCGAGCGCGGCTTCATCGCCGAGATCGACGCCGAGACCCCTGCGGTCGAGGCCTACGGCGAGATCGACACCAACCCGACGCCTGGAATCTGGCCCGTGCCTGCGTCTCCTCCGCCGGCGCCCTGAGGCACCACGCACGACGGGAACGCACGACGGGAACGCACGACGGGAACGCACGACGGGAACGGCCTTCGGGTCGCTCCCGTCCGTCGTTTCCGAGCTCGCCGACCCGAGCACCAGAGCTCGGTCCGGTGCATCTGCCTGTGCTGTCATCGAGGTGGACGGCGCACAGTTACGGCCGCCAAGGTTGGGCCCGTTTCACGGCGACCCCAGGCGGTCAGGTCAGGTCAGGTCAGGCCACCGCGAGCGATCAGGTCAGGTCAGGTCAGGTCAGGTCAGGTCAGGTCAGGGCGCGCCGTCGACGAGCGCGAAGCGGATACGGCGGAAGCCCTTGCCCTTGTTATCGACCTTCGTGATCCGAATCTGGCCAACCTCAGCCGTC
>JBLFZR010000010.1:0-27540 GCA_047610595.1 Nitriliruptoraceae bacterium
ACGCGGGGCGCGAGGATGGCGTGCTGCTGCTGAGCGAGTTCACCGGTGCAGCCCTGACGATGGACGGTGCGGTCACCTGCAACCCGTTTGACGTGCAGGGTTTGGCAGAGGCCATGGCCCGGTGCCTCGAGCTGGACGTCGACGACCGTCGCGCCCGACTCGCCAAGATGGCCGGCCAGATTCACACGCACGACGTGTTCGCGTGGGGTGAGGGTCTGCTCGCAACGCTGATCGGCGCCGCTGCCGTGGACGCTCCGACCGAAGCCACCGAGGCCACCTCGTGACCGTCCCCGCAGACCGACGACGTATCGACGACGTGCGTGCCATCGCGGCGTCCGTCCATGACGTGACACGCCATCTGGTGGTGCTCGACTTTGACGGCACGTTGTCGCCGATCGTCGACATCCCCGATGACGCAGCGCTGGCCGAGGGCGCGATGGCTGCGCTGACGGCGCTGTGCCAACGCACCGAGGTCGCCATCTTGTCGGGTCGGCCGGTCGATGACGTGCTGCCTCGGCTGGGAGACCTGCCCGTCACGATCATCGGCAACCACGGCACCGAGGTGCTCGACGCTGCCGGACGGCGCACCTCGCTGTTTGACCGGACCGTTGCGTCCGACACGCTGCGCGCTGTCGAGCGTGAGCTGCGCGACCTGGTGCATGAGGACGCAGGCTGGGGCATCGAACCGAAGCCAGCGTCGATCGCTGTCCATCACCGTCGCGTCGACCCCGACGTGGTGCGCCGCGTGCTGCCGAAGGTGCAGGCGCTGCTGAACCGGCATGCCAGCGCGCCACCGGGCTGGCGCGTGCTGGAGGGCAAGGCGGTGACCGAGCTACGGCCGGCGGCCGTGGATAAGGGCACGGCGCTGTCGTGGATCGCGGATCGTCACCCGGACCTGCGACTGCTCGTGCTGGGCGACGACGTCACCGACGAAGACGCGTTTGCGGTCGCCGAGCAACGGCGTGGGATCGCGGTGCTGGTGGCAAGTCAGCCCCGTCGTACGCACGCCTCGGCCCGGATCGCGTCGCCGGCCCGCGTCGTTGAGCTGCTGCGTCGGCTGGCGACAGACCAGCCTGACGATGACGGCGTGGCATCGGACCCGTGGCGGCGTCGTTACCACCCGATCGGCGAGTACGGGATGCTGTCAGACCTGCGGACCGCCGCGCTCGTCTCTCCTGACGCCAGCATCGACTGGCTGTGCCTGCCCCGGTTCGACTCGCCCAGCGTGTTCGCCGCGCTGCTGGACGCCGACCGAGGTGGCCGCTGGCGTATCCGTCCGACACGACGCACCGAGATCCGACGCAGCTGGCTGGGCGAATCAAACGTGCTGGTCACGAGCTTCGTCGAGGCCGGCGTCACACTGATGACCGTGACCGACCTGATGGTTCACAGCCGCGTGTCAGCGTCGACCGTGGGGTACGCCGGCCACCACCTGCTGCGTCGCGTCGAGACGTTCGCGCCTGTCGAGATCGAGATCGATTTCCAGCCGCGGTTCGACTACGGGCGGGCCACCACGACGTTGGCTCATGTCGATGACGGGCTGGTCGCCACCGCCGGCATCGACCAGGTCACGCTGACCGCACCAGGCTTCCGTTTCGATGTGGCGCCGTGCCGCGATGAGCACGGCGATATCGCAACCAGCGTCACGCGACTCGAGGCCGGCCAGACCCGCTGGCTCACGCTGCGGTCCGGCCATCCTGCGCGCGACCCCCACAGCCATCTGGCACCGCAGGAGCTGCTGGACCTGACGCTTCGCACCTGGCTGCGATGGGCCGGCAACATCGAGTACGACGGCCCGTGGCGTGACACCGTCGTGCGCTCGGCGCTGGCGCTGAAGGGGCTGGTGTACGAACCGACAGGGGCGCTGGTCGCGGCGGTGACCACCTCGCTGCCCGAGGAGGTCGGAGGCGAGCGGAACTGGGACTACCGCTACGCATGGATCCGTGACTCGGCGTACGTGCTCGAGACGATGCTGCGCGTCGGCCAGCGCGCCGAGGCCGAGACGTTTATCCGCTGGTTAGGCCAGCTGTCCGAGAACATCGGTGGGACGCACGCGCTGCGGCCGCTGTATCGCATCACCGGCGAGGATGACCTGACCGAGTTCGAGCTTGACCACCTTGAGGGCTATCGCGGATCCAAGCCCGTGCGCATCGGCAACGGCGCCGCAAGCCAGCTGCAGCTCGACATCTTCGGCGCTGCGATGCAGCTCGGATACCTCACCGAACGAGCAGGGACCGAGATACCCGCCGTCGACTGGCCCACTGTCAAAGAGCTGGTGTCGACCGTCGCTGCGCGGTGGCAGGAGCCGGACGCTGGCTTGTGGGAGATCCGGTCTGCCCCCAAGCACCACACCTTCAGCAAGTTCCAGTGCTGGCTGGCCGTGGACCGTGCCATCCGCATCGGCCGAGACCTCGGGCTTAAGGCCCCGTACGCGGAGTGGACGAAGATCGCGACCGAGATCCGTGCCAGCATCCTCGAGCACGGGTTCGACGCCGAGCGCGGCACGTTCACACAGGCGTACGGCGAGTCAGAGACCGACGCGAGCTTGCTGCTGCTTCCGCTGAAGGGCTTCTTGCCCCCGACCGACCCGCGCGTTCGGTCGACGGTCAAGGCGATCCGTGAGGATCTCGAGATCAGCGACGGGCTCCTGCTGCGCTACACGACCGAAGACGGCTTGCGCGGGCACGAAGGCGCGTTCCAGCTGTGCTCGTGGTGGCTCGTGGAGCTGCTCGCCCGAATGGGTGACCTCGAGGAGGCAGAGCGGCTGTTTGAACGGCTGTCACGGTTCGCAGGCCCGCTCGGGCTGTTCGCCGAGGAGCTGGACGCCGACACGTTCCAGCAGCTCGGCAACTTCCCGCAGGCGTTCACCCATATGGGGCTGATCGGCGCCGCCACCGCGATCGCCGACGAGCGCCGCGCGCGGGGCCAGTGACCCATCCATCATCTGTTCGCCCACGAGCCACGGCGATGACAGGCCTCACGTCATGCGTCGTGATCGTGGCCAGGTAGACCGAACACATCAATCGCATCTGATGGAGCTTCTTGGTGTCGGGTGCGTGCTGCACCCGCGCGCGGCATGCCCGAAAATCGACTCGTAGGGCGAAAACGGTCCACTAAGGCCGCCAACAGATGCAGTGCGGTCGCGAACCGCATATCGTTCGCACCTCAGGACGCCGAGATGCCGGACGCGAAACGCGCCTAAGTCATAGTCAAATCGACGGGCGAGCCAGCACCGAGGAGCACGCGCAATGCCAGAGGGAACAGTCAAGTGGTTCAACGCCGACAAGGGCTTCGGGTTCATCGACCACGACGGCTTTGACGACGACGTGTTCGTTCACTTCTCGAACATTCGGGGCGAGGGCCACCGATCGCTCGATGAGGGCCAGCGCGTCAGCTTCGAGATCGCCGCGGGCGCCAAGGGCCCTGAGGCCCAGAACGTCGGCCCGATCTAAGCAAGATCTGAGATGACACACGTAAAGCCCCAGCCACACGGCTGGGGCTTTACGTGTGGTGCAACGACCGAAGATCAGACGTAGGCCATCAGCCCGGGGCAGACCTCAGCGGCGAACGATGAGCAGACGGTTGCAGTTGGGGCAGCTGTTGAGGTTCGGGCCGTCACGCAGCTCGTTGACCTCGGCATGTGGCAATCCGATGCGGCACGCGCTGCACGACGAACCGCGCAGCTCGCCAACCGCGGCACCCAGCTTGATGCGGGCGCGCACCTTGTCGTACGCGATCGTCGAGTGCGGCGCCATCGTCTCGCGCAGGGCATCACGCGTCACGTCGAGCTCGGCCATCTGCGCCATCAGCTGCTGCGCCGCGGCGTCGCGGGCGGCCTCAAGCTCGACGATGGTGGCCGACGTCTGCTCAACGGTGCGGGCGGCAGCCTCGATGCGCTCCGACAGCTCCTCCGCTGCCTCCATCGCTTCCAGCAAACCGTTCTCGTGCTCCCCGATCTTGGCGACCGTGGTGCTGATCTCTACCTCGACGGCCTTGCTCTCTTTGGCGTTGGTGACGCCGCCGCCGTACAGCCGGTCGCGCTCGTAGGCGAGACGGTCGCGGTACTGCTGCAGCTCGCGCTCGAACCGACGCTGGTCGGCCTCGACCGTCGTCACCTCAACTCGGATGGCGTCGCCGGCTTCGACCTCTGTCTTGCGCCGCGCGACGGCGGCGTCGACCTCCTGCTGCGCGGGGAGGTCGGCGAGCGTGGCAGCCACGCGGGCACGGTTCGCGTCGACGTCTGAAAGCTCGAGCAGGGCGTCGAGATCCTCGTCGGTCACCATCGTCACAAGCTGCTCCTCTGAGTCCGCCCGGCCGACCCACGAAAGGTCAAGACCATGGGTCGGTGTCGATCTGTGACGCTAGCACCGAGGCGCTAAGCCCCTGCGCCTTGGCGTCCGCCGTGAGCGCCGAGATCCACGCGGGCAGCGCCGCGTTCTCGGTCGCGTGGTGACCGGCGTCGATGACCGCCATGCCTTGTGCGATCACATCCAGCACATCATGGTGCTTGCAGTCACCGGTCACGTACACGTCCGCACCGGCCGCCAGCGCCGCTCCGGCCAGCGACATCCCAGAGCCGCCGACCGTCGCGACGGTCTGGACCATCCTCGACCGGTCCCCCGCGATGCGCAGGTGTGGCGAGGGCATGCGATGCCGAAGCAGATCTGCAACATCCTGCAGCGTGCGCGGCACCGGCAACGTCCCGACCCGTCCGAAGCCAACGGTCGCCCCATCCAGCAGCGGCACCAGGTCGTACGCCACCTCCTCGTAGGGGTGGGCCGACAGCATCGCGCGCACGACCGGACCCACCTGCCGCTTCGCGACCAGCAGCTCCAGCCGGTCTTCCTCTTCGAGGTGCGGCTGACCCACCTCCCCGACGTACGGCTTCGCGCCTGGCAGCGGCGTGAAGGTGCCCAGCCCCCCGGCCCGGAACGAAACACGTTCGTACACGCCCTGCGCGGCCCCACCCGCCTCCACGATGGCGTCCAGCACATCGTCGGTGTGCGCCACCGGAACCAACACCACCAGCTTCACGTGGGACGCGTCGCCCAGCTCTGTCGTGAGCGGACGCAGGTTCTCGAGCGCCAACGTCGTCGCGACGGGATCACTGGTGCCCGTGCCGTCTTGCGCGACGTCGAGGTTGGTGTGCGCGGCGGCCACTGCGATCCGACTCGTGGCTGCCCGCAGGGCGAGCGCGCCGGCCGGCGTATCTGGCGTGAGACGCGCGAGCGGCTTGAGAAGCAGCGGGTGATGCGCGAGCACCATCGTGTGAGGTTGCGCAGCCGCCTCGTCCAACACGTCAGCCGTCACATCTAACGCCACAAGCACGCGGGCGACGGGCCATGACGACCCACCGACCTGCAGCCCCACCGCATCCCACGACGACGCTTCCGCCGGAGGCCAATGGGCGTGTACGAGCTTGAGCCAGCTGCCGACGGTGTCCACACGGTCTCCGATTCAGCGCACCGATCTGAGCGCACTGCCCTCCCATCAAAGCGGGTCCAGTTCGTGTGCGGCTACAGCAGGTATGCGCCATCGTGGAAGTAGGGTCGAAGGATCACGCTCGACGCAGACACACCGACGCACCTTGGACTCCATGTGACCGCCCGCTACCGCCGTTACCGCCACACGCCGCTGGCCGCCTCGGTGGTCGTGCTCGGGTTGCTGTCAACCGCGTTCGCGCCAGCGTCGAGCACGGCGCAGTCCGATGTCGACGCTGGAACCGCGAGCATCGACGGCATCCCGGTCACCTACTACACCGACAGTGACGATTCCACGCTCCAGCCCGTCGTGCTCGAGCTGGTGCGAACTATCGACGAGACAGGCCAGACGACTGGCACCGGTCGTTGGGCGAATCAGGGCTACGCGTACGCGTATGCCGTGATCGGGGAGGATGTCTGCGGCGACCTGCAGGGCGCCCTCGACCAACAGATGGTGCGCGGCATCGTCGATTATGTGGCGGGCCACCGCGCTGGCGCGGACGACGTGTTCCTGCCCGGTGTCGACGGTCGTGTCGTGGCGTATGCCGAGGATGAGCTCGGCGGGATGCTGCTGGCGGCCGCCGCCAGCACGCAAGGAGTGCAGCTGGCCGGTGTCGCGACGGCCGGTGCCGTTATCGACCCCCACGAGGTGCGCTTCAGCGACGGCAACGTCGCACGGACCTCAGCCACCACGGTCGCGCTGCGCTCGCCGCTGTGCCCCGACGGACCAGACGCAACCATCCCCAACCGCAACGCGTACTGGGACAGTCGCGACCTCAGCTTGCGCCCGGAGAGCCTCTCCGGCACACCGACCCTGTTCTTGCACGACGGCGCAGGACCCTCGCCGGCAGCGCCGCTGCTGGAGCTGTGGCAGGGGCTAAACCCCGCCGAGCAGAAGCGTGCAACGCATCGTGAGCTCATCATCGCGCCCGCGCCTGTCAGCCCACGGTTCGGCGACCAGACAGTCACCCCGCAGCCGCTGGACCTGTTCGTCGAGAGCTTGTTCGACGGCGATCCAACCGGGCGGTATCGCTACGGCAACCCCGTGCGGATCAACCACGGCGCCGCCAGCTGCGACCTCGGTGGTTGCTACACCCGAGGTGGCACCGCATGGGGGACCAACCTCCTCGACCAGGTCTCGACCACCTCGCTGTTCCTGAACCGTACGGTCGAGCAAGATCTCAGCTGCATCCCCGTCTGTGTTCCGGGCCCAGGCACCGGCGAATCCGGCACGCTTGAATCCGTCAACCGGTTCGAGCCACCGCACGCCCCTGTCTCGACCTGGCTCGACGGCGGCGCTGACTCCGAGACGCTCACCCAGGACGACCCGCTCAACGATGACACCGGCATCGTCGGCGACGTCGCGCTCTCTGTGGGCCATGGCTATCACAGCCTTGCTTTCCAAACCGCTGCGGTCACACGACCGACCCGCATCCTCGGTCGCGTCGAGCTGGACGGTCACTTCCAGACTGGTGCCGCCGGCGGCACCATCACGCCGATCCTCGTGCACGAGTCGAACGGCACCACCGACATCATCGCACGCGGCGCACTGGACCTCGACTTCCATGCCGACACGGCGACGCGCAACCACGTGAACGGGTGGAAGGCCGCGACGATTCGCTTCGACCTCGCCAACACGGTGCTGGCCAAGGGCGACCGCCTGATGGTCATCCTGCAGTCCAACAACATCGACCACTTCGAGGCGGGCACGGCGCAGGGCACGGTGAACATCGCCACCGGCCCGGTCGATGCAGTGACGGACCGGGGTGCCGTGCTGCGCATCCCGGTCCTGTCGCTGTACGGCAGCCCGTTCGGCTGACCGACCGGTCGCGCTAGTCGACGCGCAGCAGGTCCACGACGAACACGAGCGTGTCGTTGGACGCGATGGCAGGCGTGGGCGAGGCGGTGCCGTAGCCAAGCGTTGGCGGCACAACCAGCACGCGGCGGCCACCCACCTTCATGCCGGGGATGCCCTGCTGCCAGCCGGCGATCACGCGCGAGAGCGGGAACGTCAGCGGCTGGCCACGCTCAAAGGACGAGTCGAACCCGCGCCCCTCGTTGGTCCACGAGACGCCCGCGTAGTTGACGGTGACCGTCGAGCCCGCGGGGGCTTCGTCGCCGTCACCAACGACGAGGTCAATCAGCTCGAGCCCAGCCGGCGGCGCGCCCTCCGGCAGCGTGATGGCTGGCGGCTGGCCGACCTCGCCGTTGACCTGGATACCGATGTTGTCGCTCATTTTAGTGCTCCTGTGGATCATGCGACACCGAACGCTAGCGACCTTTCCGGCGTCGCCAACAGGCTCGCATGCCACGAGGGTGGTTGCATCACGGCCGGTGACGCAGCGGCGTCGCGACCCAGCGACAAAGGCTCGACATGCTCACCGGTGTGCTCGTGACCACCCTCGACGTCGTCGGCACGTTCGTGTTCGCGTTATCGGGCGGCGCCGTCGCGCTGCACCGCCGGCTTGACGCCTTCGGCGTGCTCGTGCTGTGCCTCGCTGCGGGCCTCGGCGGCGGCATCGTGCGCGACCTGCTGCTCGGACGCGTACCCCCGACCGCGATCACCGACGGGTTGTACGGCTCGATGTGCCTGCTGGCGGCGCTTGTGGTCGTGCTCGCGCCAGCCGGTGGTCACGTGGCGCGCATGTTGCAGGACGGCCGGGGGCGGCTGATGACCTCGATTCAGGTGCTGGATGCGATCGGACTCGGGCTGTTCGCGGTCGTCGGCGCGTCGCTCGGGCTTGACGCCGGGCTCGGAGCGGGAGCGGCGATCGCGATGGGTGCGCTGACCGCCGTCGGCGGCGGTATCACGCGCGACGTCCTGGCCGGTCGCACCCCTGCGGTGCTCCACCGTGACGTCTACGCGCTCGCGGCGATCGCAGGCGCTGCCGCAGTCGTCGGCGGGCACGAGGCCGGCCTACCGCCGGTGCCGGTCGGCGTCGCCGGCGCAGGGCTGACGACCGTGTTACGACTGACTGCGATGGCCCGTGTCTGGCGATCGCCGCGGCCCCGCGCGGCCTTCCCCGACTGACAGTTCGAGGTTTCGCGTGGCCGCGTGCCACGCGATAGCGAGCCGCAGGGATGCGTCCGGCCGATGGGCTTTGCGCACGGTCGCCGTTCGATCCCAGCGACTTGTCACACCACCGCTGCCCCCCCGGACAGACACGACGACGCCAGATCGCGCCGCAGCCGGTCCGGGGGTGTCTGGTCAACAGCTGCGGTGGTGGGCGGTGAGGGGCTCGAACCCCCGACCTCCTCGGTGTAAACGAGGCGCTCTAGCCAGCTGAGCTAACCGCCCGGGCCGTGAGAGGTTACGCGCGCACGCGGCTATCGGGCACCATTGCCCGAGCATCGCCCCTCTGCACCGCTGGAGCCGCCGTATGACAACCTCGCTTGACCTTGCACGTGCCGTAGACGCCGCGCTCGAAGCGACGATCATCGGCTCGTTCACCAAGATCGGCCCCGCGGTTCGCCGCCGAACCGATGCGTGGGAACCGACATCATCGTTCGATCTGTCCGGCAAGACCATGCTGGTGACCGGCGCGAACTCTGGGCTCGGGCTCGCAGCTGCGACGGCGCTGGCGCGGACGGGCGCCACCGTGCGTGTCACGGTGCGGTCCGACGCGAAGGGCACGGCCACGGTTGACCAGATCGTGGA
This sequence comes from Nitriliruptoraceae bacterium, assembly GCA_047610595.1. Lineage (GTDB taxonomy): Bacteria > Actinomycetota > Nitriliruptoria > Nitriliruptorales > Nitriliruptoraceae > JBFGFG01. The sequence continues at coordinate 9,139 of JBLFZR010000010.1, forward strand.
GGCGTCAGGCAACCAGGACGTGAGCTACGACGTGCTGGACCTGACCGACCTCGACGCGGTCCGCGCGTTCACAGCCCGCTGGCGCGACGCCGATCACCCGCTGGACGGGCTGCTGCACAACGCAGGCGCCATGTTCGCCGAACGAAGCGAGGTGGATGGGATTGAGACCACCACGCTGCTCCACGTCGTTGCACCGATGGTGCTGACCGAAGGCCTGATGCCCGCGCTTCGCGCATCAACCCACCCCGGTCGCGTGGTGTTTGTGACCTCGGGCGGGATGTACGCCGAGGGCCTGCGTGTGCATCGCCTTCAGTCGCCGAAGGGCTACACACCGGCCACCGCGTACGCCCGTGCCAAGCGCGCGCAGGTCGTGCTGACCGACCAGCTGGCACAGCGCCTCGGCACGGATATCGCGGTCCACGCGATGCATCCCGGCTGGGCTGCCACCCCTGGCGTGCAAGACTCGCTGCCGATCTTCAACACGCTTATGGGACCGCTGCTGCGAACGCCCGACGCCGGGGCCGACACCGCGGTGTGGCTGATGGCTTCGCCAGAGACAGGACGCGACCCCGGCAAGCTGTGGCTCGATCGCCGACCACGTTCCACGGTGCGTGTGCCTAAGACGGGCCACGGGCCTGACGAAGCGGCAGCGCTGTGGGCCGAGATCGTCCGGTTGGGTCAGCTCGACGAGGGTGCGTTCGCCCCGCACGCCTGACGCGCGAACGCGCAGCTCCGCCGGGAGCCCGCCGACAGGACGGGCACGGACAACGGACCTGCATGGGCTTCGTCTTGGCAGCAACCGCCGTCGCTCTTGCCGGAGCGATGGCTGTTGTGGCATGGCTTATCCAGCAGCGACGCATGCTGCGTGCGGAGGTTGACGGCCAGCTCGGTGCGGTGCAGCAGGCTGCGACCGACGTCGCCGCGGCTGCGCTGTTGGCAGCACGCGTGCGCCGCGACCTTGATCGACTTGTGTGGGTCACAGCGGTGGACGCCCGCAACCCCACCCTTGCGGCCCGTGACGAGCTAAAGACGTGGCGTCGCTCACGTGCCGAGCACCTGCACGCGGCAGACCGCCAGATGCTTGACAGCGCGATAGCAAACACTGATCATGCGGTCCAGCTGCTTGATCAGGTGCGCGGCTGGGCGCTGGCCGAGCCGGCAGCCCCCGACGTGCAGCTGATCAACGCTCGCGCCATCCTCGACGACGCGCTCTCGACGCTCGACCATCACGGCAACGCCACGATGGACGTCGGTGCGCTGCCGGACGTCGTGACCGACGCTGCCGCGATGGCCCCCGTGCTGCTGGAGGTGCTCAGCAACTGCCTGCGCTATCGCTGGCCTGGCCACCCGGTCCACATCACCGTGTCTGGCTCTACGCGCGGCCGACAGGCCACGATCGCGATCGCCGACGACGGCATCGGCATCGAGCTCGAAGATCCAGACCTGCTCTTCCTCCCGTTCGCACGGGGCGACGGCGCTGCCGCGGTGCCCGGGATCGGCCTCGGCTTGGCCCGCGCTCGTCGCACAGTTGAGGCGCTTGGAGGCACCATCCGCTTCGCCGCGCACCACGGTCGCGGGTCGACAGTCGTCATCACCCTCCCGACGGTGGCCCCCACTGCACCGGCGGTACGAGACACACGGGTTACGGTCGCTGCGATCTGAACCATCAACCTTCGAGGCAGCCCGTGTCCGACGATCCCACCGTCCCCGCCCCGCGCCGCAAGCTCGACGTGCGCGTGTCCGACGAACAACGCCCGGGTACCTACGCGAACATGCTGATCGTGAGCCATGGGCCGCACGAGTTCACCCTCGACTTCTCGCAGATCCATCCGCAGGGCGAGGGCGGTGCGACGGCCGAGGTCGTCAGCCGCATCCGCATCGCGCCCACGATGGTCGCGCAGGTGCTGCAGGCTCTCAACACGAACCTGTCAAACTACGAGGACCGGTTCGGACCGGTTAAGGCGCTCGGCTAAATGGGCGTGCTGCACCTGCCCCCCGGCCTGCCCCCAGGCCTGCCCCCCGGCCTGCCCCACGGCCTGTCCTCGGCCGGGCGTCACGGCACGTGGCCTGCCGAGCCGGCACGCATGGTCGCGCTCGACGTCGACGGGACGCTGCTCGGCCATGACGGCATCGTCGCGCCACAGGTCCTCGCTGCCATCGGGCGTGCGGTCGCTGCCGGGCTGCACGTTGGCCTCGCGACCGGCCGGATGGCGCTCGGCGTCACCGAGCTGCTCGCCACCACACGCCTGCCCGGCCCACACGTGCTGCACAACGGCGCCGAGGTACGTATGGGCGACGAGGTGCTGGTGTCGTGGCCCGTGCCTCGCGACGCGTTGCAGGCCGCGCTCGACGGATGCGCCGACGCTGGCATCTACCTCGAGGTGTATGTCTCGGACGGTTTCCACGTGAACACGATGGACGAGCGCGCCCGCGCGCACTGGGATCTGCTGGGCCACCAGCCGCTCAGCGAGATTCGCCACGCCGACGATGTAGACGGCCCTGTGGCCAAGGTCACCGCAGCCGTGTTCGAGGGTGGCGACGTGCAGCGCGTCGTCGACGTGCTGACCCAGGCGGGGCTGCTGGCGGGCGCCGCCGGATCACCCGCGACGCCCACGCTGACGTACGTCAACGGCACCCACCCTGACGCCGACAAAGGCACCGCGTTCCGGGCAGCGGCCGAGCTGCTGGGCATCCCCATCGAGGCAACGGTGGCCGTCGGCGATGCAGCGAACGATCTGCCGCTGCTGGCCGTCGCTGGCACCGCCATCGCGATGGGACAGGCCGCACCCGAGATCATCGCGGCGGCGCACCTCGTCGCGCCAGGCGTCGACTCCTACGGCGCAGCAGTTGCGCTGGACGCCGCTGCCGCCGGCTGGCGATGACAGCAGCACCCCTACCCAATCACATCCGGGTCCCCCACCCGGACCGGCTCTCACCTGCGCATCCGGTGTACGACGACATCCTGATGGTCCATGAGGCAGCTGTCTGCGCAGACGTCGACGGCTACCCCGATCCGGCGTCGGGCTCGTTCGTGTTCACCGCTCGATACCTCGACGAGCGGGGGCACTGCTGCGACAACGGATGCCGCCACTGTCCCTACCTCAAGCGACCAGACTCAGCCTGACGTGCGCCCCGCGACACCACGGGCTGGACGGCCACGTGACGTTCCTACGCTCGTTGTTCGATATCCATCACAACCTCACGGAGCTGTCATGGCCATCCACCTGCTCGTCGGTGCTGCTGGAGGCATCGGCAGCGCGCTCGCACGCCAGCTCACCGCACGGGGCGACACGGTGCTGCTGGCCGGACGCACCGACCAGCCGTTAGCAGCACTCGCCGCCGAGCTGGGACAGCCGTGGACCGCGCTCGACGCGCGTGACTTCGAGGCAGTCGATGGCGCCGTCGGAGATCTCGTCGACGAGCACGGGCAGATCGACGGCGCGACCAACTGCGCCGGATCGGTGGTCCTCAAGCCCGCGCATCTGACGACTGCGGCGGACTACGCCGATGTCATCGCCACAAACCTCACCACCGCGTTCGCCGTCGTGCGGGCAGCCGCGCCCAAGATGCGCAGAACCGGCGGATCGATCGCGCTCGTCTCGACCGCAGCAGCCGCGACCGGCATCGCCAACCACGAGGCCGTGGCCGCCGCCAAGGGCGGCATCGAAGCGTTGGTTCGATCAGCCGCGGCCACCTACGGCGCGCGCGGCGTGCGTGTCAACGCGGTCGCACCCGGCCTCGTCGAAACACCGCAGACCGCAGCGATGCTTGCCAACCAGACACAGGCAGACGCGAGCCGCGCCATGCACGTGCTGGGGCGGTTCGGCACGCCCGACGACATCGCGTCCGCGTTGGCATGGTTGCTCGACCCAGCCACCAGCTGGGTCACAGGTCAGGTGCTCGGTGTTGACGGCGGGCTCGGCCAGGTACGAACCCGCGCCAAGGCGTAAGACGGCGCGACGCATCACCGCAGACAGGCACTAACACCTAGCAAGCTCCCCTGTCACGTCACGCCATCGGCGCGTAGTGTCACGGGTCCGGTACGAGCAATCATGGGAGGTTTCGGTGGACTTCATCATCGACTTTATAAGCGGCGTTGGCATCGTCACGGCCATCAGCCTGGTGCTGCTTATCGCGTGGTTCGTGTACCGGCGCCGCTACCGCCGCATCGGTCCTGACGAGGCGTTGATCGTCTACGGCTCGCGTGCCAAGGCCGACCGTGACGGGTTCCGGGTCATCGTCGGTGGCGGCACGCTCGTCAAGCCGTTCCTCGAAGAGGCAGAGACCTTCCCGCTGCACGCGATGCAGCTGGATGTCGTGCTCGTCGGCGTGCTCGCCGGGGAACAGCGCACGCCGGTCAACGTCAACGGCACCGCGACGGTGAAGGTCCCCGTCGGGCCAGAAGAGCGTGCGGAGGGCTTCCCCACCGTGCGCAAGGCGGCTGGAAACTTCCTCGGCCTTTCGGTCTCCGAGATCAACGACAGCCTCACCAAGGTCGTCGCAGGTCACCTGCGCACCATCGTCGCCGGTCTGTCCGTCGCCGAGCTGTACGGCGACCAGGCGAGGTTCACCGACGAGCTGAAGAACAAGGCCGCCGACGAGATTCAGTCGCTCGGCTACACCTTCCTGTCGTTCGTGTTCGAGTCCATCAGGGACGACAACGGCTACCTCGACAGCCTCGGTGTCCCCGAGATCGAGCGCGCCCGTCGCGACGCCCGTATCTCGCAGGCGAACAACGACCGTGATGCCACGCTGCAGGAGGAGACCGCCCGCCTGCAGAAGGAGCAGCGTCGCTTCGAGGTCGAGGCCGACATCGCCGAGTCCGAGAAGGCGCTGTCGCTCAAGCGTGCCTCCATCCAGGAAGAGGTCGATGTGGCGGTGGCGTCCGCCGTCAAGGCCGGCCAGCTGCAAGCCAAGACCGAAGACATCCAGATCGCGCAGCTCGAAGCCGAGCGTCAGAAGAAAGAGCTTGACGCGACCGTCCGCGAAGTTGCCGACGCCGAGAAGTACGCCTTGGAGCGCGGCGCCGAAGGTGCCCGCTTCGCCGCCGAGCAAGAGGCAGAAGCCCGCAAGTTCGCGGCCGAGGCCGGCGCAGAGGCCGAGCGCATCAAGCGCGAAAAGGCCGCAATGGCGCTGAAGATCGAGGCCGAGACAGAGGCAGAGGCAGAGCGGATTCGCCGTGCCAAGGCCGCAGAAGCCCTCTCGCTGGAGGCATCCGCGCAGGCCCAGATGGTGCGTGACGTCGGTCTTGCCGAGGCTGACGCCATCCGTGCCAAGGGTGAGGCAGAGGCCGAGTCCCGCCGCCTGCTGGCCGACGCACTGCGTCTGTACAACGAGGCTGGTGTCTCGTTGGAGGCGCTCAAGGTGCTGCCCGAGATCGTGGCAGCAGCAGCCGAGCCGCTCTCGCGCGCAGGTGCGACGACCATCATCAGCAACGGTGGCGATGGATCGGGTGGCACCGGGGTCAGCAAGCTGACCGCGGACGTCAGCGAGGTCCTCTCAACCACGTTGCCCATCATCAAGCAGCTCACGGGCGTGGACCTGTCCGAGCTGCTACGGGTCGCCGTGACGAAGAAAGACGATGACGGCGGCCCGGCCTTGGGTGACGGCAGCGAGGCGTGAGCGACATCACGCAGGTCGTCACGCTGCTCGAGGAGTGGCGTGACGCCACCGGGTTAGGGCGGGTGAAGGTTGGGCTCGATGCGGTGCGCACCATCGGCGGCCTCAACCCGGCGCGCAAGCGCGAGCTGGCGGTCGAGGTCGCCAGCCGCATCGCGCCCCAGCTGGTGCCCGCCATCACCGCCGAGAAAGGCGACCTGTCAGCCGACCAGGTCGGAGCCATCGTGGACCTGCTGCGTCACGCGGACCGCGAGCAGCTTGATGATCTGGTCACCGCGCTGCGCACCAGCGACTTCGATGGCGCGCTCGGTCTCGTCGATGAGGCCGTGACCCTGGTCGCGCCAACCGCTGCGGTCAGTGACGCACCCCACGACCCCGATCAGCTGCACGCCGACGATCCTGCGATCGCGACGGACGCCCCGCCGCTCCCAGACACGGCCGATGGTCGATCCGCCGGACGCCGCGCCGCACGTCAAACCAACGACGAAGCCGAGCGTGCCGCGGCCGAAGCACGCGCGGTCGCAAACGCCGAACGCTGGCGCGACTCGTCCGCCGACCGCATCGCCACCTCGGCCTACGTGCTGCCCACGATGTCGTTCTCGTTGCGCGATGACGAGCTGCCGGACCCCACCGTGGAAGAGGCCGCACCCCTCGCGGAGCGTATGAGCGAGCTGCCAGGTGTGGCGGCGTCTGAACAGGCGCGAGCGCGGGTGCAGCCCAGCCCTCAGGACGGGGTGCATGCCACCGCCGGCCTGCCAGCAGACGGTGACACCGCACGTGAGACCACGGCACACCCACACACGACCCCGATGGCTGTCGCGGGCGACGTCATGGCTGAGGTTGCGGACGCGCCCGACGGGTACCGGCGCCGACGAGCGGTGATGGCCGCGCTCCGTGACACAGCGATCACAACGTCGCAGCTGGGTGCGCTGATCGCGACCCTGTCGCGGCCGATGGATCGCGCGTGGGTCGCCAGCGCTGCGATCGAGCTCGGGATGCTGCGCTCTGTCGACGAGCTGGACAGCATGCAGCTCGGCGCAGCCGCGACGGCACGCCTCGCCCGACGGATCACCTAAGCGTCAGCTCGGCCCCACAGGCGGCCGTGGCATCCACGCGCTGGGTGCAGGGATGGCGCTCGCGCGTCATGACGAGTACGAACGCAGCGCCCTGAGCCCTGAGCCCTGAGGCCTGAGCGCTGATCTCAGTTGCCTGGGACCGAGTAGTTCGGCGCCTCGTGCACGACATCAAGGTCGTGCACGTGTGACTCGCGGGCACCGGCCGCAGACTGCTGCACGAACGCCGCACGGTCGTGCAGCGACGCAAGGTTGCTGGCGCCGATGTAGCCCATCCCCGAGCGCAGGCCACCTTCGAGCTGTCCGGTGACCTCGGCCAACGAGCCGCGGTACGGCAGCAGCCCACTGACACCCTCCGGGGTGAGCTTGGACGTGCCTGACATGGTCCCGCCGGTGGGACCGTCGTTCTCCTCGGCCTGGAAGTACCGGTCGGCGGAGCCGGCGCGCATCGCGTCCAGCGATCCCATACCTCGGTACTCCTTGTAACGGCGCCCTCCGACAAGCACGAGATCGCCCGGCGACTCGTCGGTACCGGCCAGCAGGTTGCCAACCATCACCGCAGTCGCACCGGCCGCCAACGCCTTCACGGCGTCACCGGAGTAGCGGATGCCTCCGTCAGCGATGGTGGCGACACCCAGCTCGCGCGCGACCTCGGCGCACTCAAGCACCGCACTCAGCTGCGGCATGCCGACGCCGGTCACGATGCGCGTGGTGCAGATCGAGCCCGGCCCGATCCCGATCTTGACAACATCAGCGCCGTGCTCGACGCACGCCCGCACGGCGTCACCGGTCACGACGTTTCCGACCGACAGCACGATGTCGGGGTGACGATCTTTCAGCTTCGCGGCGAACTCGAGGATGCCGGCGCTGTGCGCGTGGGCCGAGTCGATCGCCAGCAGGTCGACGCCCGCCTCGACGAGCGCAGCCGCGCGCTCCTCCCCGTCGGCTCCGACGCCGATCGCGGCCGCAGCCAGCAGACGACCCCGGCCGTCCTTCGCAGAGGATGGGAACTGCCGGATCTTCTCGATGTCCTTGAACGTGAACATCCCGACCAGCGTTCGGCCATCGGGGCCAACAATCGGCAGCTTCTCGACGCGGTGCTCCTGCATCAGCGACTGCGCCTGCGCGAGGGTGGTGCCCTCGGGTGCTGTGGCGAGCCCCTTGGAGGTCATGTGCTCGCTGACCTTGTCGGTGGCCGGCGGGCCGAAGCGCAGGTCACGGTTTGTGACGATGCCGACCAAGACGCCGGCCTCGTCGGTAACCGGGAACCCCGAGACCTTAAAGCGCGCCATCAGGTGGTACGCCCGTCCAACCTGATCGTTGCCCTTCAGCGTGATCGGGTCCGAGATGAAGCCCGACTCGGAGCGCTTGACGTCCTCGACCATCGACGCCTGGCCCTCGATCGTCATGTTCTTGTGGAGCACGCCAAGGCCGCCCTGTCGCGCGAGCGCGATCGCGAGCTCTGACTCAGTGACCTTGTCCATCGCGGCCGACAGGATCGGGAGCTTCAGCTGCACCCGCTCATGGAGCGAGGTCGAGATGTCGACGTCGCGCGGGAGCACCGAGGAGGCCTGCGGGACCAGCAGGACGTCGTCGTAGCTGAGGGCTGGCTTGATCTCGACGGCCACGGCAGTGCTCCGGTCAGGGCGAGAACCACGCGCTGCCGCGCGGCTCAAGCATGACGGTACGGCGTGCCCCACGCACAGGGCACGCAGGCACCGGCAACAGACCGGTCAGCGCCCGTCAAAGAGCTCTCGTGACGAGCCTGACAGCGATGACCCCGGCTGGTCGTCAACATCCGGCACACGCAACGCCCCACACGCTCGTGCGTGTGGGGCGTTGCGTGTCTTGCTGACTGGTTCTTACGCGCCGATGCTCGCAAGCGCGGCGGCGTAGGCGCCCGCGTCGCGCTCCTCACCGAGCCCGTTGTGGATCGAGTAGACGATGGTGCCGTCCTTGTCGATCACGAAGGTGCCGCGCTCGGCGGCGCCCACAGCCTCGTTGAACACGCCGTATGCCCGCGCGACTGAACCGTGCGGCCAAAAGTCGGCCAGCAGCGGGAAGTCGAGGCCCTCTTTCTCGGCGAACGCCTTCAGGCTGAACGGGGCATCAATCGAGACAGCAAGCGTCTCGACGTCATCGCTTCGGAAGCGCTCGATCTGATCGCGGATCGTGCACAGCTCGCCGGTGCAGATCCCCGAGAACGCGAACGGGTAGAAGACAAGAACGACCGCCTTCTTGCCGTGGTAATCGCTGAGCTTGACCGGCTGGCCGGTGCTGTCCTTGAGCTCGAAATCGGGGGCCTTGTCGCCAACGTTGACGTCCGCCACAGTGGTTCTCCTACAGGTGTGCTGCGCACCGCCGATCGGCGGGCGGCCGCGACGTTAGGGTGCCACCGGCGGTCGCGGCGCCGTCACGGCCACCGAGTCGCCACTCGCGCGCTCGCGGTCGATCGCCGATGCCAGCCGACGCACGCTGCCAAGATCGCATCCGATCGGGAGCAGCATTCGTTCCCGGCCGGTCGTGGTGTGCAGCGACAGCACCGGCTCGCCCACGACTATGTCGACCGTCAACGCGCGCACGTCGGTGAACTCCCGGCTGATCTCGCCACCTGCGAGGTGCCCGTGGATCCCACCGCGATCGAGGTGCAACGTCCACGAACGCGGCAGGAACACCTGCAGCGCGAAAAGCCCCGTTACCCCCACGCACGCAAGCAGCAGCGCCGACCCCCAGAACGGGCTGTTCGCGCGGCTGACCACGAAGCCCATCAGGCCCACCGTCAGCGCGCCCACGAGCGCCCAGCCGGCTGCCAGCGTCGCGTCCGGGCGCAGCGTGACAGCGAACGGGTCGACCTGCGCCACAGGCGCGGTCACCGCCGCGACGCTGTCGTGGCTGTCTGCAAGCTCAGAATCGGGCACGTGGCATCCTCTCGGCTGACATGACGGTACTCAGCACGCAGCGCGCACGGCATCGATGACGTCCAGCCACAGCGGGTGCGTCGCGATAAGAACCGAGAAATGGTCGCCGTCGCGTGCGATGAGCGTCGCCTGGTCGCCCGCAGCCGTCGCGCGCGTCACCCATGACTCGGACTGCGCCAGCGGCACGGTGTCGTCGCGCTCGCCATGCACCAGAGTGACCGGCACACCCAGCGGCAACAGCCGTGCAGGGTCGGCTGCAGCCAATCGCTCGGGGGTGACGTCACCAAGCAGCTCGTCGACGGCCCCCCGGCCGAGGTTCGACGCACGCGCGTCATCGAACACGAGCACACCCGCCTGCGAGACAGCGTGACACGGACGGATCACAGGATCGCAGCCAACCGAGCCAGCGGGGATCCGATGCCTTCCCGCTAACCACACCGCGAGGTGGCCGCCGGCTGAGTGCCCGATCGTCACGACCCGGGCGGGATCGACGCCCTCCACGTCGATCAGCGCGTCCACGCCTGCAGCTACGTCCGTCAGCAGCGCCGGCCAGGCGCCCGCTCCACCGATCCGGCGATACTCAAGGTTCACCACGATGTGTCCGTCGGCCAGCAGCGACGGGATCAACGGCTCCATCAGCTCGCGCCGATACTGATCGCGCCAGAACCCGCCGTGCACCAACACTGCGGTGACCCCGGACGCGGGCACGCTGGGACGATGCACGTCCATCTCGCTGTCCGGATGCGCGCCGTAGCTGACGGTTTCAACGGTCACAGGCTGCTCCGATGCGGTCGTACCTCGAGGTGGTCGCAGCTGAGGCGGCCGCGTGGATGACGCTACGCCGAACGCGGTGGGAACGGCGGCGCACGCACCGGGCTTCTTGGCGAGGGCATCGCGCTGAGAGATGCCACCCCCGTCGATAGCCTTAACACCCCCACGTGAGGAAGCGATGTGTCGCAGCCAGCACGCCTATCGCCTGATCGCCGGCGCGACGACGCCCAACGCATGCGAACCGAGACGTTCGACGTCCTCGTCATCGGCGGAGGCGTCACCGGCACCGGCATCGCGCTCGATGCGGCGACTCGCGGCCTTTCGGTCGCGCTCGTCGAGCAGCGAGACTTCGCGAGCGGCACCTCGTCGAGGTCCAGCAAGCTGATTCACGGCGGCCTGCGGTACCTCGAGCAGCTGAACTTCAGCCTCGTGCGCGAAGCGCTACAGGAGCGCGGGCTGCTGATGGAACGGCTCGCCCCGCACCTGGTGCGCCCCGTGCCCTTCCTGTACCCGTTGACCCGCCCGATCTGGGAACGTCCGTACGTCGCGGCCGGCCTGGCGCTGTACGACACGCTCGGCGGCGCCGGACAGCTTCCACGACACAAACACCTCACCCGAAAAGGCGCGCTTCGACTCGCGCCGGCGCTGCGGAGCGATTCGTTGGTGGGCGCGGTCCAGTACTGGGATGCGCAGGTCGACGACGCCCGACACACGATGTCGCTGGGCCGCACCGCCGCCCACTACGGCGCAGCCATCCTCACCTCGGCCCGCGTCATCGGGCTGCTGCGCGAAGGCGAGCGAGTCGTCGGCGCATCCGTTGATGATCTTGAGACCGGCGAAGAGCTGTCCATCCGGGCGCATCAGGTCGTCAACGCGACCGGCGTGTGGGCGAATCAGATTCAGGAGATGGCCGGTCGCGGACGCGTCCGAGTGCGCCCCTCGAAGGGCGTCCACCTGATCGTGCCGCGCGACCGCATCCACTCTGACACCGGTCTTATCCTGCGGACCGACAAGAGCGTCCTGTTCGTCATCCCCTGGCCGTCGCAGATGAATCCGCGCCACTGGTTGATCGGCACCACCGACACCGATTGGGAGCTCGACCTCGACCACCCTGCAGCATCGCAGGCCGACATCGCCTACATCCTGCAGCAGGTGAACCGGGTGCTGCGGACCCCGCTGACACCGGCCGATGTCGAGGGAGTTTTCGCCGGCTTGCGTCCGCTGCTGGACGGCGAGTCCGAGTCCACCTCGACGCTGTCACGCGAGCACGCCATCGGACAGTCCGTCGCCGGTCTGATCACGATCGCCGGCGGCAAATACACCACCTACCGGGTGATGGCCAAGGACACCGTGGACGCGGTCGCTCGCAACCTTGACCAGCGCGTGCCCGAGAGCGTCACACACGAGATCCCGGTGCTCGGAGCTGAGGGCTATCACGCGCTGTGGAACCAGCGGGCAGAGCTCGCCAAGGAGTCCGGGCTGCACGCGACCCGCATCGAGCACCTGCTGCGTCGTCACGGGACGCTGATCACCGAGGTGCTGGACCTGATCGCGGATCAACCAGAGCTGTCAGAGCCAGTGCCTGGCGCGGACGACTACCTGCTTGCCGAGGTGGTCTACGGCGCGAGCCATGAGGGCGCGCTGCACCTCGAGGACGTTCTTACGCGGCGGCTTCGAGCGTCGATCGAGGCCTGGGATGGCGGTGAGGCAGCCGCGCGCATCTCGGCCGAGCTCATGGCGCCTGTGCTGGGATGGGATGAGGACGCCATCGAGCGCGAGGTAAAGCATTACCTGTTGCACATCGAGGCAGACCACCAGTCGCAGAACATGCCCGACGACCACACGGCCGATGCCGCACGGTTGGGTGCGCCGGACGTGCGCGTTCGCTTCCGACCGGTCGGCTGAGCGATGGAGGTTGCGACCCACCCACACGCCCCGGCCGAGCTGGCCGCGGCGCTCATCAACGCGCTCGTGCCCGGCAGCTGCCGCGGCCAAACGTACGACGAGCCCCGCGGCGACGCGCTGCGCGCGGCCGTCGCGGACGCGGTGGCCGGCCGCCCGAACCGTGCGCGGGTCTGGGCCGCCGCCGACGATGCCGAGCACGTGAAGATCGCTGCGTTGGCTCGCAGCTGGAGCGCAGTGTTCGATGCCGCACAGGCCGAGTCTAAGACGGTCGCCCGGCTGGTGAACGCCCTGCTGTCAGCAGCGCCCGTGCATCCCGTTCTGGTAGATCACGACGGGGAGGCGTGGCACCTCCATGCACACGCCGACGACGCAGCTCCCGCGAACGGCGTGGCAGCTATCTGTGCGCTTGGTCTGGCGAACATCGCGGCTGCTGGGCAGCTCGACAGGCTCGGCCGGTGCCATGCGAAGGCCTGCGACCGGGTGTATGTCGACACCAGCCGTAACGGCTCGCGTCGCTACTGCTGCGGCGCGTGTCAGGCCCGCGCCAAATCCGCCGCGTTCCGGGCGCGTCGCTCATGAGGCGTCTGTTCACGCCGCGCATGCTCGCGTTACATGCCCTCGTGCTCACGGTGGCGGCTGTGCTCGTGTCGCTCGGGATGTGGCAGCTGGAACGGCTCGACGAGACGCGCACGCGTCGTGACTTCGCAGTGCTCCGTGCCAGCGAGGCAGTCGCCAACTCCGACGCCCTGGTCGGCGTGTCGCTGAACGACCTCGAGCTGGTGGACGCGCTGGTCGGACGTGGGTTCGTCGGGACCGGCACCTACCGCCCGGCAGATGAGGTGCTGCAGCGCGGCCGTTCGTACGGCGGACGTCAAGGCTTCCACGTGCTGACACCGCTGGACCTCGATAACGGCCCCACAATCCTGGTGCGGCGCGGCTATGTGCCGTTCGACAACGAGCTGCTCCCACCAGTCCCCGGCGCGCTGCCACCGGCTGGTTCCGTCACTGTCACCGGCGGCCTCGAGCCGTCCATCCCCCAGCCCACAGGCGGTGTGGCGCAGCGTGATCCGGACGAGGGCACGCTCGATATCGTCTTCAACGCTGATCTCGCGCGTCTCGGGCCGCAGATCGCCAGCGACGGGCGCGACGTCGCGCCGGTGCTGCTGCGACTCGACAGTCAGCAGCCTGCGCAGCCGGGGCGTCTGCCGATCCCAGCGCCCCCACCCGTCGACGGCCTCGGACCGCATCTGTCCTACGCGATTCAGTGGTTCTCGTTCGCGATCATCGCCGTCGGGATGTACGCCCTGTGGCTCCGTCGGCGGCTTGCCGGCGACGTCCGCGCCATCTCTCACTCCCCCGGCTGAGCCACACGCGCGTCACGGCTCAGGCGTTCGAAGCACGCTTCACGAAGCGGTGATGACTCACATGCCACTCCTGACCGCCGTCGTACGCGAACAGCTCGGCGCACGCGAGGTTGAACAAGCGCCACCGGTGCCACCACATGCGAGCATCATCGGAGGGGTAGGAGTCACCGAACATCGCCATGATCTCGTCCTCGTTGCGATCCATCTCGACAAGCCATGCCTCGAGCGTCTTCGCGTAGTGCGTTCCGTTGACGACCCAGTGGTCCTCCACGGCGAGGTCACCGGCGAAGTGCAGCAGCAGGTCGTGGCTCGGCATCAGGCCGCCGGTGAAGAAGTGCCGCGCCATCCAATCACCACCCCCACCAACATCGAAGGGGTACGCCACCTCGCGGTTGCTGAAGATGTGGACGAACAGCTTCCCGCCCGGCTGCAACCATGACGCGATGCGTCCCATCAGCTGCTCGTAGTTCCGCACGTGCTCGAACATCTCGACCGACACGACTCGGTCGAAGCGACCCTCGCGTATCAGCTCGGACGTTGCCTCGGTTTGGCCGAGCTGATTCACATCGCACGTGAGCACGGTGACGTTCTGAAGCCCTTTGGCGGCTGCGCGCTTCAAGATCTTCTCGCGTTGCGTGGCCGAGTTCGACACGGCCGTGATGGTGCTGCTCGGGTACTGCTCTGCCATCCACAGCGTCAGTGAGCCCCAGCCGCAGCCAAGCTCGAGGATGTCCTGTCCGTCCACCAGCTCGGCGCGCTCACAGGACAGACGCAGCATCGCAACCTCAGCCTCAGCGAGCGTCTGGACCCCCCGCGGCCACAGGGCGGACGAGTACTTCAGGTTCGGGCCGAGCATCAGCTCGAAGAACCGCGTCGGCACCTCGTAATGCTGCTCGTTCGCCTCGTCGGTGTGCACGGCGACCGGCGAGTGGCGCAGCGACTCGATCAGCTCACGCTTGCGCGAACCGCGAGCCTCTGCGCCGCCCGCTCGCTCCTGCTCAAGACGCTGCGACAACAGCCGCCGAATCGCCCGACGCAGCAGCGGGTCGGGCAGCAGCCCGCGGTCCACGACACGGTCCACGATCTTCGCCGAGAGCGGGATCCGGTCAGCGGGGGTGCTGACCATCAGGCAACAACCTCAAGCGCGCGTGCGACCTTGGCCTCCGACAGCTCGGCGTGCGCCGCACCGTAAACCTCGGTGCCGAGCGTGGCGTTCATCGACCGCGTGAGCACGACCTGCAGGTCACCGATGTAACGGGCAAGGAACGCCCCCTCGGAGTACGCGAGGTAGAACTCCCACATACGTACGAAGCGATCGTCAAAGCCAAGCGCACGTACCTCCTGCACGTTGCCCAAGAAGTTCTCACGCCAGCAGCGCAGCGTCTCGGCGTAGTGGACGCCGATGTTCTCTACCTCATCCACGAACAGCTCGGTGTTCTTGCCCATCGATGACGTCATCGCCTCGAGCGACGGGAGGTGACCGCCCGGGAAGATGTAGCGCTGAATGAAGTCCGGACGACGCAGATAGTTCTTGTAGCGCTGCTCCGGGATGGTGATGACCTGAATGCTGGCGAGGCCGTCAGGCGCCAGCATGCGGTCGACCTGCTCGAAGTACGTGTCGAGGAAGCGGTGCCCCACGGCTTCGAGCATCTCGATGGACACGATCTTGTCGAACGTGCCCGTGACCTCGCGGTAGTCGATGATCTGGATCTCAACAAGCTCCGAGAGGCCCTCCTCCACCATGCGGGCACGGGCGTACTCGGCCTGCTCCTGCGACAGCGTGATGCCGGTGACCCGGGCGCCGTACTCGCCGGCAGCCACCGACGCGAAGCCGCCCCAGCCGCAGCCGATCTCGAGCACGTGGTCGCCGGGCTTGAGCTTCACCTTCTCGGCGAGGCGGCGGTACTTGGCCAGCTGCGCGTCGGCAAGGTCCTGGCCTGGTTCCTCAAAGAACGCAGCCGAGTAGGTCATAGTCGGGTCTAAGAACAGCGCGTACAGCGCGTTGCTGAGGTCGTAGTGCGCCTCAATGTTCTTCTTACTCTGCCCCAGACGGTTGGCGCGAGCCGAGTGGATCGCCTTGTCACCGGCGATGTGAAGCAGCGTGCCGAGCGTGATCTTCTTGAGCGCCTTGCGGTTGGCGATCATGATGCGGATCAGCGACACCAGGTCGTCAGAGCTGAAGCTGCGGTCCATGTACGCCTCACCCACACCAACGCTGCCGCCGGTGATGAGCTTGCGGAAGAACGACCAGTCATGGACGGTCATCGTGGCTGCGAGGTCGCTCTCGGCGTCCCCGAACACCCGAGTGCGGCCGTCTGGGAGCACGACGGTGAGCGCACCGACGCGGAGGTTCTCGAGCATAGAGACGATCGCATGCATAGAACGGCGGTCGGCGGCGGATGCGATGGTGGCGTTGAGGCCCACGAGGGACTCCTCGGTGGCAGGTCGGATGAGGTCTGCTCCGTGTTCGGAGTCATCGCACATCCGGCCTGCCCCACTGTGTCACGTAGGCGTGCGTATACGCACGCCTACGTGACAGAGTCAGGCCTTAGCGGCGCCGGCGCGTAAGCATGATGGCACTCAAGCCGAGCATCGCGCCCAGCATGGCCAGCGCGCCGCCACCGGTCGCGGCCAGCCCGCCGCCGTCCGTATCCGACGCACCGTCGCTGGACGAATCACCCTCTGCCACAGGGATCGGGTCCGGCGTGAACGTGCCGCCCTGTGCTGCGGCCGCGAAATCGGTGCGCGAATCGCTGGCCGCCTCATGTACCCCGGACGTCGGGTTGACGCCGACGCCTTGGACGCGCGGCAAGATCCAGTACTCGCCCTGCGACACGATCCGGTGCCCACGCTGTAACAGCTGCGCCTGAATCTCGGAGCTGACGCGGTCGTTCTCGATGTTCAGCGTCGGGTTGCTTGACGAGTCCCAGCGCTGCGCGTCGATGGCCTGCGCGGTGTCCATCCCGAACGCCACGACGTTGAGCACCGCGTGCACCGAGCCCATAATGATGGTTGCGCCACCGGCCCCGCCGACGGCCAGCGTCGGCTGGGCGTCGATGACCACGATGGTGGGCGAGATCGACGAACGGGGCCGCTTGCCGGGCCCCGGCTCGTTGGCTGTCCCAGCACCGCTGAAGTCAGTCAGCTCGTTGTTTAGAAGGAAGCCAGCCCCGGTCGCGACCACGCCGCTGCCGAAACCTTGCTCGATGGTGCAGGTGAGCGCCAGCGCGTTGCCCTCGGCGTCCATCACGCTGAGGTTGGTCGTGCTCCCCAGCGGGTTGAAGTCCGCGCCGGGCGGCAGCACTGAGGCACCGCTGATTGTCGCGGGCTCGTAGCCCCGGGCCTCGACGAGACTGATCTCGCCACGGCGGCTGTCGGCGTACGCCATCGAGGTCAGCAGCTCGGTCGGTACGTCCACCACGTCCGGATCGCCGACGTAGGCGTTGCGGTCTGCCCAAGCCATCTTCTGCGCCTCAGCCAAAAGGTGGATGTGATCGGCCGATCCGTGACCGTCGGTCTGGATATCAAAGCCGGACAGCAGGTTGAGTATCTCTAGCAGCGCGATGCCGCCCGACGTCGGCGGCGGCATCGCCACAATCTGCGCACCGAGGTACTCGCCAACCAACGGGTCACGCCAGATCGCCTCGTACGCAAGCAGGTCCTCGGCCGTTAACAGCCCCTCATCACCCGGGTACGCGCCCGCGTTGTCAACCATCTCGGCGACGATCGCCTCCCCGATAGGACCGCTGTAAAACGCATCGCGCCCGCCAGCGCCGAGGCTTACGAGGGTGTCAGCGAGGTCGGTCTGCACCAGCGTTGAACCGGCTGGGTACGGCGAGACGCCACCGACAAGGAACTGCTCGGCCGCGGACTCGAACAGGCGAAGCCGGGGGGCAGCCGTGCCCATCGCCTCCGACAGCGACTGCTGCACGATCACGCCGTCGCGGGCCATCGCCTCGGCCGGCGCGACCAGATCGGCCCACTCCATCGTGCCGTACCGCTGATGCGCGGCCCACAGCCCCGCGACCGTGCCAGGCACACCCACCACGAGGTGTCCGCTGAACCCTTGGTTGATCCCCGGGCCGGCCAGCGTGCTGCTGGTGAACGCGCTCGGTGCCTCCTCGCGGAAGTCCAACGCCGCCAGCTCACCGTCCGCCGCACGGTGCACCATGAACCCGCCGCCGCCGATGCCACACGACTGGGGCCGGGCCACGTTGATAGCCAGCACCGTGGCGATGGCAGCGTCGACGGCGGAGCCGCCCTGTTCGAGGATGGCCAGCCCGACCTCGGTCGCCGCCGGCGACTCGGTGGCGATCATCCCGACATCACCGGTGATGACCTCGCGGAACTGCGTTCCTTCGGTGGCAGCAGCTGGTCCGACCCCAAGTGTGGCAACCAGCAACGCCCCCACAGCTGGCACGCAGATCGAACGGTGCAAGATTCCCACGGTGATTCCTCAGTCACGCTGGCAGACACCGCACCCGACTCTGTCATGCTGCCGTGCGTATACGCACGGCAGCATGACAGAGTCGGGTGCGGTGTGACTCAGCCCAGTACGTGCAGCTGTGCGCGGCACGTTGATGGCGCTAATGAACCAGCTTCGTCGAACGCCTGAGGCGACTTGCGGTTCACCCACGCGTCGGATGCCTACGTGCCGGATGCCTAGGCGTCGGATGCCTACGTGCCGGATGCCTCGGCGTCGGGCGCGTCGCGGGTGCGCGCCTCGTGGACCGCGGTGGCGATGGCGTCGTA
>JBLFZR010000011.1:0-24334 GCA_047610595.1 Nitriliruptoraceae bacterium
TGGCGCCGTCGCCACGTTCTACACGATGTACAAGCGCGAGCCGGTCGGAGACTGGCTGCTGTCGGTCTGCACGAACCCGGTCTGCAAGCAGGCCGGTGGCGGCGAGATCTACGAGAACTACCAGAAGGCCCTGGGCGGCCACAGCGACGCGGCGACAAAGGTCACCGTCGAGCACGCCGAGTGCCTCGGCATCTGTGACGGTGCCCCGGTCGTGCAGGTGAACTACGAGATGTTCGGCCCGATGACCGTGGCCGAGGGTGACAAGCTGCTGGCCTCTTGCCGGGCTGGCGCCCCACCGGTCAGCCCGTGGTCGGGTGAGAAGCCTCCGACGTTCAACGAGATTGAGCGCGAGCTCTCGGGCGCCAACGACGCCTTCGAGCACCACCTCCACGAGGCGGCGCTGCTGCAGATTGCGTTCGACGAGCCGCCGACTTACCGGTCCGGCGAGACCGACATCCCGGTAACCCACCCCGGCGGCGACTCCGCTGGCATCGGTGGCGCTGCGTTCCGCATGGCTGCGGCCGGCGGTACGACGGTCGCGGATCCGGAGCTCGAGACCGTGCTGGAAGTCGATGACGAGCACAGCGACGACCTGGCCGATGACGCCCCGTCCGTACAGGTCCCGTCCGTAGATACCCCGGGCGACGCACCAACCACCACCCCGCAGACGGAGGCCTGACGATGCCGAAGACCGGACCCGTCTCGATGATGTCGTCGCGTTACGACATCCCCGATGTGCACGACATCGATGTGTACGAGCAGCACGGTGGCTACGAGGGCCTGAAGATCGCGCTGACCAAGACGTCTGATGAGCTCATTCAGGTGATGAAGGACGCAGGCGTCCGCGGCCGTGGTGGCGCTGGCTTCCCGACCGGTTTGAAGTGGTCGTTCGTCGCCCAGAACACCGACAAGCCGATCTACCTCGTCTGCAACGCCGACGAGTCCGAGCCGGGCACCTTCAAGGACCGCCCCCTTATGGAGCGTGACCCCCACCAGCTGGTGGAGGGCATGGTCGCGTCGGGCCTCGCGATCAACGCACGCTTCGGTTACATCTACCTGCGCGGCGAGTTCGGCTACCTCAGCCGCCGCCTGTCGCGGGCGATCGCCCAGGCGTACGACAAGGGCTACCTCGGCACCAACGTGATGGGGTCCGGCAAGGACTTCCATCTGTACCTGCACCGCGGTGCAGCCGCGTACATCTGTGGGGAAGAGACAGCGCTGCTGGAGTCGCTGGAAGGCCGTCGTGGCCAGCCGCGTCTACGTCCGCCGTTCCCGGCGGTGCACGGTCTGTACGGCTGCCCCACGACCGTCAACAACGTCGAGTCCATCGCCACCCTGCCGTGGCTGCTACGCCTTGGCATCGAGTCTTACACCCAGTGGGGCACCGAGAAGTCCGTCGGCCCGAAGCTCATGTGCATCTCGGGAGACGTCGAGAAGCCGGGCAACTACGAGTACGCGCTCGGTACTCCGATCAGCGAGATGATCGAGGCGTGCGGTGGCATGAAGGACGGCAAGAAGCTGGCGTTCTTCAACCCGGGCGGCTCATCCACCCCGTACATGACGCCCGAACAGGTCGATACGCCGTACTCGTTTGAGGGCATCCAAGGCGCAGGCTCACTGCTCGGCACCGGCGCCCTTATGCTCTACAACGAGGATCGCTGCGTCGTCGATGTGACCTGGCGATACACCCAGTTCTACGAGCACGAGTCCTGCGGGAAGTGCACGCCTTGCCGCGAAGGCGGCTACTGGCTCAGCCAGATCATGGCGCGTATCGAGCAGGGAAACGGCCGCATGGAGGACCTCGACGTTCTTCAGGACGTGTGCGACAACATCTTTGGCCGTTCGTTCTGTGCGCTTGGTGACGCTTTGACGTCACCGATCGCGAGCGGCCTCAAGTACTTCCGCGACGATTTCGAGGCGCACGTACGTCTCGGCCGTTGCCCGAAGGGCATCACCGAGCCGGTCGACATCGAGGCTTCCTCGTTGGTCACACCGACGTTCCAGCGCTCGGTGGCGCCCGACCCGCTTCTGGCTGCCGGTCTTATCTGACCAGCCAGTTGCGCGACAGCTGGGCCTTGGCCCGCACTCAGACACCTACCCTCCGGCCGGTCGCCCTAGGCGGCCCCCCATCACCCGAGGCAGACACTCGTGAGCGACGCACAGGTCACGCTGACCATCGACGGCAAGGAGATCACCGTCCCCACGGGGACGTTGGTTATTCGTGCCGCCGAACAGCTCGGGACGATCATCCCGCGGTTCTGCGATCACCCGCTGCTGGATCCCATCGGGGCCTGCCGCCAGTGCGTCGTAGAGGTCGAGGGCGTGGGTAAACCGCTGATGGCCTGCACCGCAACGTGCACGCCGGACATGGTGGTCAAGACGCACCTCACCTCCGAGATCGCGCGCAAGGGGCAGGAAGGCACGATTGAGTTCCTCCTCGTCAACCACCCGCTCGACTGCCCGATGTGTGACAAGGGTGGCGAGTGCCCGTTGCAGGACCAGGCGCTTGAACACGGCGCGAACACCTCGCGGTTTGTTGACGAGAAGCGCAAGTTCGACAAGCCTGTCGCTGTCAGTGCCCAGGTGCTGCTCGACCGCGAGCGCTGTGTGCTGTGTGCCCGTTGCACCCGCTTCTCAGAGCAGATCTCGGGTGACCCGTTCATCGAGCTGTTTGAGCGCGGCGCACTTGAGCAGGTCGCGATCTACGAGGACGAGCCGTACGAGTCGTACTTCAGCGGCAACGTCATCCAGATCTGCCCAGTGGGTGCGTTGACCTCGACGGGATACCGCTTTAAAGCGCGCCCGTTCGACCAGAAGTCCGCCAAGTCCACGTGCACCGGCTGCTCCGCCGGCTGCTCGCTCACGGTGCAGTCGCGCCGTGGCGAGATCAGCCGCCAGCTGGCCCGCACGAACATGGCCGTCAACGAGATGTGGTCCTGCGACAAGGGCCGGTTCGGCTTCGCGTCGCTGACCGATTCGTCGCGCTTGACCACGCCGATGGTTCGTCGCGGTGACGCGATGGTCGATGCCGACTGGGGCGAGGCGCTGAGCGTCGCGGCCGCCGCCATGACCGCCGCGCGGGACGCCGGCGAACACCGTGTCGCCATCCTCACCGGCCCTCGGGTCGCTGACGAGGACGCGTACGCGCTGGCCAAGCTCGGCCGCACCGTGCTGCGCACCGACCGCATCGACAGCCGTGGACGCTTCGCCCCCGCTGGAGAGACCGCGGCGCTGGCTGCGATGCTCGGCCGCGACTCGGCCACGTACGCCGACGTCGAGGCAGCCCCCGTGACGCTCGTCGTCGGGCTGGACGCGGAGGAAGAGGTGCCGATCTTGCACCTACGCCTGCGTAAGGCGTGGCGCGACAGCACCGCCAAGCTGGTCTCAGTTGGCCCGCGTATGGGCTCGCTCGCACCGTATGCATGGCGTCGACTCGCGACCGACCCGGGGACCGAGGCTGCCGCGTTGGCAGCCATCGGTCGCGCGCTCGGCCTCGCCGACCTCGTCGATGCAGCCATGGGTTACGCCGCACCGCAGCTGGATGATGTCATCGCTGCGCTGCGTGACGCCGGCTCAGACGCAGTCATTCTCGTCGGCGAGCGTGCCGGCGCCGGTGCGCTCGCGGCTGCTGGAAAGATCGCTGACCGTCTCGGTGCGAAGGTTGCGTACGTCCCGCGTGGCGCCGGCGCCCGTGGCGCCTTGGACGCTGGCCTCTCGGCGGGTCTGCTGCCCGGCGGCCGTCGCATGGACGACGACGCGGACCGCGCACACGTCGCCACCATCTGGGGCGAGCTGCCCTCGCCGCTGAACGAGGGCCTCGAAGAGATCCTCACGCGTTGCGCGAAGGGCGACGTTGACGTGCTGCATCTGGTGGGCATCGACCCGCTGCGCGACAGCACCTCACCGGAGCTCGCACGCAAGGCGCTCAAGAAGGTTGCCACGATCATCGTGCAGGACATGGCGATCTCGGATGAGTTGGCCGCGGTCGCGACCGTCGTGCTGCCCGTCACCGCGACGCAGGAGCGCGCCGGGACCCACACCGACTGGGAGGGTCGCCCGAGCCAGTTCCGCAAGGCCGTCGACGGCCCGCAGCTGGTGCGTGATGACTGGGAGCTCGCGGTGGCCATCGCCGGCATGGCGGGCACTGACCTTGGTCTGCGCGACATCGACGCGATCCGCGCCGAGCAGGACGCCATGGCTGCACGCGGCACGGCCCACGAGTGGCCGGACGTGCAGGCCGTCGAGGCGCTCAGCGTCAAGGACGGCGAGCTGCGGCTGATCACCCACCGGATGTTGCTCGACGACGACCCGACGCTTGCCGGTGCGACTGACCTGCTGGCCACCGCGCCGGCGCCGTACATCGCGCTGTCGGTTGAGGATGCCGAGGCTCGCGGCCTCGCGGACGGCGACTTGGTCACGGTCAGCATCAAGAAGGTCGACATCACCCTGCCGCTGCAGGTCGAGTCTGACATCGTTGCTGGCTCGGTGTTTGTGCCGAGCAACTCGACAGCGACGCCTGGCCGCGAGCTCATGGCCGCCCGTAAGGGTGGCGCGGTCACGCTCGCTGCCGTCGAGATTCCCGAGTCCGAGCTCTCTGCCGATCAGGAGGTCACCGCATGACCGATCTTCCGTTCTGGGTCCACATGACGCGATCCCTCGCCGCGTTCGTGCTGTTCCTGCTGCTGACCGCCCTGCTGATCTGGGCCGAGCGCCGCATCGTCTCGCTGATGGCCGACCGCGTCGGTCCGAACCGCGTGGGTCCGTTGGGGCTCGGTCAGACCCTCATCGACGGCGCGAAGATGTTCTTCAAGGAGGACTTCACGCCGGGCATGGTGGACAAGTTCCTCTACACCCTCGCTCCGTTGATGACCGTGATCGTCGGCTTCCTGTCAGTCGCCGTTATCCCGTTCGGTGGCGAGGTCACGGTGTTCGGTGAGACCTTCGCGCTGCAGGCCGCAGATCTCAACGTCGGGGTTCTGTGGTTCCTCGCCATGGGCTCGCTGCACGTGTACGGCGTCGTGCTCGCCGGCTGGTCCTCGCAGTCTCCGTACCCGCTGATGGGTGGCGTCCGCTCGACGGCCCAGATGATCAGCTACGAGATCGCCCAAGGCCTCGCGGTAGCCAGCATCTTCATTTACACCGGCTCGCTCCGCGTAAGCGACATCGTCGCCGCGCAGGCCGGCGAGGGTCTTATCCCGGGGATGCCGAACTGGTTCGTCGTGCCGCTGTTCCCGGCGTTCGTCGTGTTCCTCATCGGCATGGTCGCCGAGGCAGGCCGCCCGCCGTTCGACCTCGCTGAGGCAGAGGGCGAGCTTGTTGCCGGCTTCACGACTGAGTACTCGGGCATGCGCTTCGGCATGTTCATGCTCGCTGAGTTTATGAACGTCGTCACGATGTCGGCGATCATGGTCACGCTGTTCTTCGGCGGCCCATCCGGGTACCTGTTCGGCACGACCGGGCTGATCGCCGGCTTGATCGGCGTCGTGTGGTTCTTGCTCAAGGTCAGCTTCTTCATCTTCTTCTTCATCCTGCTGCGCGGCGCGTTGCCACGGATGAAGTACGACCGGCTGCTGGTGCTGGGCTGGAAGGTCCTGATCCCGATCGGACTGGTGTGGGCGATGGCCACCGCCGTCATCGTGGTCGCCAGGGACACCTGGTCCTGGGGCGGCTGGCTTGCAGGCGGCATCACGCTGTTCTTCACGGGTGTCGTGCTGTGGGCTGTCAACCATGTGATCGTCACCCAGCAGCTGCCGTCGGGCCTCGCGCTTGAGGACACGACGGAGCGTGACGCCAAATGGATCGCGGCCGGAGATCTGTCTCAGCCGCGAGTCATGCCTGAGGAGGTGGACGCATGAAGGGTCTCAAGCTCATCGGACTGTTCGGTCTGGTCACGCTGGCAGGCATCGTTCTGTCGCTGTCGGGTCAGGACTGGGGCGGTCAGGTCGCCTTCATCGGTCTGCTCCCGCTCGCCGTCCTCGCCTTCCTGCGCTTCACAGTGATCGGGCAGGGCTTCATGGTCCCGCTCTCGCATATGAAGCTCTCGAACGTGCGTCAGGTACATGCCGCGACGCAGTACCCCGAGAAGCCGCGCCCTGTCGCGCCGCGCTTTCACGGCCGCCACCAGCTCAACCGCTACGCGGATGGGCTCGAGAAGTGCATCGGCTGCGAGCTGTGCGCGTGGGCGTGCCCCGCGGACGCCATCTACGTCCAGGGCGCGATGAACACCGCGGAAGATCGCTTCAGCCCCGGTGAGCGCTTCGCCGACGACTATCAGCTCAACTACAACCGCTGCATCCTCTGCGGCCTGTGCATCGAGGCGTGCCCGACACGGGCGCTGACGATGACGCATGACTACGAGCTGGCAGCCGACAGCCACGAGAAGCTGATTTACACCAAGGAAGACCTGCTCGTACCTGTTCCGACGGGTGGCCACGCCACGCCGCAGACCGACCGTGCAGTCACGGAGCGCGGCTGGAACTACTACGGCGGCCTCGCGGTGACACCGCCTTCGCGCAAGTCGGGCGAGTACCTCCAGGCGACCCACCGTCCGGCATCACGCGCCAAGAGCGTCGTCGGCGGCCTCACGCCGACCGATCAGGACGCGACTGACGGGAAGGACGCGTGATGATGCTCCTCGCAACCGTCACCGAGTCCGGGTCCGGTGGGACCGCCGAAGTGATCTTGTTCTGGGTTTTCGCCTCGATCGCGCTCGGATCAGGTATCGCGATGATCACGCTGCGCAACATCGTGCACGCCGCGTTGATGCTGGTGCTGAACTTCCTGTGCATCGCCGGGCTGTACCTCGGCCTCCAGAGCTCGTTCCTGTCGATCGTGCAGATCATCGTGTACGCCGGCGCCATCGTGGTGCTGTTCCTGTTCGTGATCATGCTGCTGGGCGTCGACCGAGACGATCTGCTGGGGACGAAGAGCCGAACCCGCACCGTTGGAGCTGTGATGGTCGGCGTGCTGTTTGCGGGCGCGTTCCTCGCGGTGCTGGGGGCGGACTCGCTGACCAGCGCGTCGGCGTGCGGCTCGCTCGCGGTCGCCGGTGATGCGGATGCGCTTCTGTGCGCCGGGATGGACACCGCGATCGCCGAACAGGGCGACAGCGTGACCGTCATCGCGGATCAGCTGTTCACGCGGTGGACGTACCCGTTCGAGCTCTCCGCTCTGCTGCTGGTCGTCGCGACGCTGGGCGCGTTGGTGCTCGGGCGCCGCACGGACCCAGCGCAGTCGGAGGACGACCTCGTCGACCTTGAGGCAGAAGAAGCCTTCGCTGAGCTCGCGGCGGCCCACCAGGCCGCCAACGTGACCCACGTCGAGGGCGACCCCGTCGCTGCATCCGAAGCGATGACGGCCGCTGCGGTCGTCGAAGAAGATCATCACCACGGTGGCTACGGCCACGGTGACCACACCGGCCACGACCATTCCATGTTGCCCGACGAGAGCCCGGACGCGACGCCTGACGTCGCCCCCGAGGTATCCCCTGACTCCACCGACGAGGATGCCTGATGCCTATCGGTTACTACTTCGCCATCGCGGCGCTGATGTTCTGCACAGGGCTGACCGGCGTGATGCTGCGCCGCAACGCCATCGTGCTGTTCATGTGCGTCGAGCTGATGCTGAACTCCGTGAACCTCACCTTCGCCGCAGCCGCCCGTCAGTGGGGCGGCGCCGACGGTCAGGTGTTCGTGTTCTTCGTGATCGTCGTCGCAGCCGCCGAGGTGGTCGTCGGACTGGCACTGATCGTGAACGTCTTCTTTAAGCGCGGGACGCTCGACGTCGACGCGCCGCAGCTGCTGCGAGGGTGATGCGCTGATGTCAACATTCCTACTCGCAACCGAGGCCGCCACCGAAGCGGTCCGCCTCAACGAGGTGCTGACCGCCGATGGCGGAGTTCTCGCGCTCGCATGGCTGATCCCTGCGCTGCCGCTGCTCGGGTTCGCGCTCGTCCTGCTGCTGCGACCACGGCTGAAGGAGCACGCGGCGTACATCGCGGTCGCGATGTCTGCCGGCTCGTTCGTCATGTCAGTCGCCGTGTTCCTCGCGGTGCGCGATCATCAGGCCGCGTACATCGTCGAGATCTTCGACTGGATCGACGTCGGCGGGTTCACCGTCAGCTTCGACCTGCTGGTCGATCAGCTCACCGCCGTGTTGCTGCTGGTCGTGACCGGTGTCGGCACGCTCGTGCACATCTACTCGCTTGGGTACATGTACGGCGACGAGCGCTACGAGCGCTTCTTCGCGTACCTGAACCTGTTCTTGTTCTCGATGCTGATGCTCGTGCTCGGCAGCAACCTGCTGGGGCTGTTCCTCGGCTGGGAGCTTGTCGGTCTGTCCAGCTACCTGCTCATCGGGTTCTGGTTCGAGGACATGCACAACGCGGTGGCCGCCAAGAAGGCGTTCATCACCAACCGCGTCGGTGATGTCAGCTTCATGGTCGCGATGTTCTACGCGTTCTCGAAGTTCGGGACGCTCGACTTCGTCGGAGAGACCGGGATCCTCGAGCAGGCTCACACGGTGCTCACCAGCGACCAAGCGTTCATTCTGGGCATCCTGCTGCTCGGCGGTGCGGTCGCGAAGTCTGCGCAGATCCCGCTGTACGTCTGGCTGCCCGACGCCATGGCGGGCCCGACCCCCGTGTCAGCGCTGATCCACGCGGCGACGATGGTCACAGCTGGCGTGTATCTCATGGTCCGCATGTCGCCCGTGCTGGTCGAGAGCCTCGACCTGATGGTGCTCATCAGCTGGATCGGTGCTGGCACCGCACTGATGGCCGCGCTCATCGCGCTGCGTCAGGACGATTACAAGAAGATCTTGGCGTACTCGACCGTCTCGCAGCTGGGCTACATGTTCATCGGCGTCGGGACCGGCGGATTCAGCGAAGGAATCTTCCACCTGTTCACGCACGCCATGTTCAAGGGGCTGCTGTTCCTCGCGGCCGGCTCGGTGATGCACGCGTTCGCGAACCGGACCGACATCTGGCGTATGGGCGGCGTACGCAAGGTCATGCCCATCACCTTCGCCACCTCTGCGATCGCTTGGCTGGCCATCAGCGGCATTCCGCCGTTCGCCGGGTTCTTCTCCAAGGACCAGATCCTCACGACCGCGTACGAGCACGGTTTCACCGGCGTCTGGGCGGTCGGCCTGGCCACCGCGGCGATCACGGCGTTCTACATGAGTCGCTGGTTCTTCCTGCTGTTCCTAGGCGAGCCCCGGTGGACCGAAGGCGAGACCGTCGTCGACCCGCACGGGCACGGCGAGACCAGCCTGCACCCGCACGAGTCCGAGTCCACGATGACGTTCCCGCTTATCGTGCTTGCCGTGATGTCGGCCGGCGCCGGGCTGCTGAACTTCACACATTACGGGCTGTTCTACACGTGGCTCAAGCCGGTCACAGCGCTGTCGAAGCGTGAGTACTTCGAGCACGGCCCGCTGACCGAGCCGATGCTGATCGCAGCCTCTGTCGCAGCTGCCGCGCTCGGCATCGGTGGCGCCTACCTCGCGTACGTGCGACGTGATGTCTCGCACGGCAAGTCAGCTGAGGTCATCACCGGCCTTCCGGCCGAGCTGCTGGAGCGCAAGTTCTTCGTCGACGAGCTGTACCAAACGATCTTCGTCCGGGCCGGATCACGCGTAGCCAACAGCGCAGCGTGGTTTGACAGGACGGTCGTTGACGGCCTCGTCAACGGCGCCGGGGCATCCGCCCGCGGCGTGGCGACGATCGCGCGGCGCGCTCAGACGGGTGTGACCCGTAGCTATGTCGGGACCATGATCGTCGGCGGCCTTGTGCTCGTCCTCGTCCTCCTTTCCCAGGTGGTGTGAGCATGTCCCTCGACTTCCTCGACACCTACAATCTGCTTCTGCTCGTGGTGGCGCTCCCGATGTTGGGCGCCGTTGTGATCGGCATCGCGCCGTTGGACTCGATGCGGGATGCCCGTGGCGCTCGCGCCACCGCCATCTTCTTCTCGGTGCTGACGTTCGTTGTCTCTGTGGGCATCGCGCTGCGGTTCGACGTCACCAACCCGGCCATCCAGCTGGTCAGCGCGAATCGTTGGATCAGCTCGATCGGTGCGACCTTCAGCCTTGGCGTCGACGGCATCAGCCTGGTGCTTGTGCTGCTGACAACCCTCATCACACCGCTGGTGCTCATCAGCTCATGGGATGTCAGCGAGCGGCCTCGCGGCTACCTCGCCGCGTTCCTCGCGCTGGAGTCCACGGTGCTAGGGGTGTTCCTCGCCACCGACCTGCTCGCGTTCTACGTGTTCTTCGAGGCCAGCCTCATCCCGATGTACATGATCATCGGGATCTGGGGCGGCGAGAACCGTCGATACGCCGCGGTGAAGTTCTTCCTCTACACGCTGTTCGGCGGCCTGCTCATGCTGGTCGCGATCCTGGGGCTGTACTCCCTCACCGCCGCAGGTGACGCGCCGGGCAGCTTCTCGTACGCCGCCGCGCTCAACCTCGACATCCCAGTTGAGACCCAGCGCTGGCTGTTTATGGCGTTCTTCGTCGCCTTCGCGGTGAAGGTGCCGATCTTCCCGGTGCACACCTGGCTGCCGGATGCGCACACCGAAGCACCTACGGGTGGATCGGTGTTCCTCGCGGCCATCCTGCTGAAGATGGGTGGCTTCGGGCTGCTGCGCTACTGCCTGCCACTGTTCCCGGAGGCGACGCAAGAGTTCGCCCCGTGGATCTTGGGGCTCTCGGTGATCGGCGTGCTGTACGGAGCTATCGTCGCGCTCGTCCAAAAGGACATCAAGCGGCTGATCGCGTACTCGTCGGTCAGCCATATGGGCTTCGTCGTGCTGGGGACGTTCGCGCTGAACGCAACCGCCACAGCAGCGGCCGTGGTGCAGATGGTGAACCACGGTCTGTCGACCGGGGCACTGTTCTTGCTTATCGGTTTCCTGTACGAGCGCCGGCACACCCGGATGATCGATGACTTCGGTGGACTGGCCAAGTCCGTGCCCGTGATGGCAGGGCTGTGGCTGCTGGTGTCAATGTCGTCACTCGCGCTTCCCGGCCTTAACGGTTTCGTTGGCGAGTTCCCGATCCTGCTGGGCACCTACCAGTCAGCCCCATGGGCCGCGGTGCTCGCCGCCTTCGGCGCAGTGCTCGCAGCCCTGTACCTGCTGTGGGCGTACCAGCGGATGTTCCACGGCCCGCTTACCAGCGACGCCAACCGCAACACACCTGATCTGCACGCCCGCGAGATCGGCGTGCTCGCCCCCCTGCTCGTCCTGATCGTGGTGCTCGGTGTTTATCCGAAGCCACTGTTCGAGATGGTCGAGCCGTCCGTCGCTCGCGTCCTGTCGGAGGCCGGCATCGCCGGCACCGCCTCGGCCGCTGGCGACATCGCTCAGAGCGAATGAGGACGACATGATGCTTCTCGCCACCCCTATCGACGCGGGCGCCTCACGCGCCCCGATCGACCTTGCATGGTCCGCCTTCGCCCCCGAGCTGGTGCTCGCGTCGACGGTGATGATCCTTCTACTCCTGCTGGTCGCAGGCAAGCTGCGGATCGCCGTCGGCCTGCTGACCGGTCTGTCCGTCGTGGTCGTGGGTGTGCTGCTCACGGTGCTCGGCGATGGCGGTGGCATGGTGCTCGACAGCACCGGGGCGCTTGCTGAGCAGACAGGTATCAAGGGAGACCCCGTTATCGGCGGGATCGTGATCGCCTTGGGCATGGCAGTGATGGCCATCCCGGTCGCTCTCGCCGCGACCAGCCGCCTTATCGGGCCGTGGATCGCGGGAGCCGGCACGTTCGCCGCTCTTGCCACGACGATGTGGCAGCTGCGTGAGGTGCTGTTTAGCGACGCGGGCATCGCGACCCCGATGCTCACCGCCGGCGGCTCCGTCGCGCTGGACGGCATCGCAGTGTTCACGCGTCTGACGGTGCTAATCACGACGCTGCTCGTGATCCCGATGGGCTACGGCTACCTGCGTGACCGCAACATCGGTCGCGATGAGTTTGAGCCGCTGCTGCTGCTGGCCGCCACCGGGATGATGGCGCTCGGCGCAGCATCCGACGCGATCACGCTGTTCGTCTCGCTGGAGCTGCTGTCGATCGCGCTGTACGTCCTGGCGGGCCTCGCCCGTCGCGACCGTCGCTCGCAGGAAGCAGCAATCAAGTACTTCGTGATGGGAGCTGTCGCCTCTGCGATTCTGCTGTACGGGCTCGCGTTGCTGTACGTCGCAACTGGCACGCTGGACCTCCACGAGATGGCGTTCCGGCTCCAGCTGGCAGGCACGCCGTACGCGATCGCTGGGCTCGGCATGGCGCTGGTCACGGTCGGTGTCGGCTTCAAGATCGCTGCCGTCCCGTTCCACCTGTGGACGCCGGACGTCTATCAAGGCGCCCCGACCAACGTCACCGCGTTCATGGCGGCCGGGACCAAGGCCGCCGGCTTCGCGCTGGTGCTGCGCCTGTACCTGCTGACATTCCAGCCGCTGCAAGATCTGTGGCTCCCGGTTGTGTCCATCGCCGCTGCCGCGACGATGCTGTACGGCGCCGTCGCCGCGATCGTGCAGCACGACGTCAAGCGCATCCTCGCGTACTCGTCCGTGGCGCACGCGGGCTACGCACTGATCGGCGTCGTGGCGGGCGGCGACGACGGCGTGTCCTCCACACTCTGGTACCTGCTGACCTACGCCATCTCGACGATGGCCGCCTTCGGTGTGGTCGTCGCACTCGAGCGTCAGCGCCGTGGTGAGGTCACGCTCAACACGCTGCGCGGGCTGGGTAAGACGTCGCCGATCTTGGCCGGCACCTTCGCAGCCGCCCTGCTGTCGCTTGCGGGTATCCCGCCGACTGCCGGCTTCGTCGGCAAGCTCGCCGTGTTCCGTGCTGGCGTCGGCGCCGGGTTCGAGTGGCTGGTGATCATCGGCGTGCTCTCGAGCGTGATCGCCGCGTTCTTCTACCTGCGTGTCATCGGCGCGATGTTCCTTGAAGATCCCGTTGCGGGTGCCGAGGAGCTGGTCCCGTCCGAGGGCTTGTCTTTGTCCCTCACGCTCGCCGGCGTCGCCATCATCGTGCTCGGTGTGTTCCCGCAGTTCCTGCTGGACCTCGCGGATCGCGCCTCTCAGATCGCTCAGTAGGAGCCCAGCCGTGACTCCATCCACCGCACAGCTCGCAGTCCCGCAGCCCGTCCTCGACGAGCTGGAGGCCCACGGATTGCCCATCGCCGAGACGATTGCTGCGGTCGAGGAGCGTCTGCGGGGCCAAGTCGCGTCCAACCACGCCTTTATGCAGCAGGCGGCGCGTTACCTGATGGATGCCGGGGGCAAGCGCTTTCGCCCGATGATGGTTGCGCTCAGCAGCCACCTTGGCGACACCCGTGGCCCCGAGATCGCTGAGGCAGGCGTCATCGTCGAGCTTGTGCATCTTGCAACGCTGTATCACGACGACGTCATCGACGAGGCAACCGCCCGCCGAGGGACGCCAAGCGCGAACCTGCGGTGGGACAACACCGTCTCGATTCTGACCGGTGACTACCTGTTCGCCCGCGCGTCCGCCCTCTCGGCCGACCTCGGCGTCGAGGTCACCCGGATCATGGCGCAGACGATCGCGCAGCTGTGCGAGGGACAGATCCAGGAGGTCCAGGGATCGTTCGGGGCGCTGCCGCCCGACGTGCCCCGGCTCGAGGCAACGGTCGATCACTACATCAACGTCATCGGTGGCAAGACCGCGTCGCTCATCGCGTCCTCATGCCGGCTCGGAGCGCTGCTCTCGGGCTGCACACCTGACGAGGTGGAGGCTGCCACACGGTACGGCTGGGACGTTGGTCTGGCCTTCCAGATGAGCGACGATCTGCTGGACATCGCGTCCGATCAACAGGACTCGGGCAAGACGCCGGGCACCGATCTGCTTGAGGGTGTTCGTACCCTGCCGATCCTGTTCGCGATCGAGGCAGACACCGATGGCGAGCTCACGAAGCTTGTCGAGATCGGGCCGGAGCTTCAGCCTGCGCAGATCGCTCGTGCGCTGGAGCTGCTGCGTGGTTCGGATGCGATGACTCGCGCACGTGACGTCGCAAGCGAGTACGTCGCGAGCGCCTCCGCAGAGCTTGAGCTGTTCGGCGATAGGCCGGTCGTGAAGGCGCTCACCCGCCTGGCGGAGTACGCCGTGGACCGGGTCGGCTGAAAGCCGCTTTTTAGGGTGGCTGAAAGACGCTTTTTACGGTGGCTGAAAGACGCTTTTTAGGGTGGCTGAAAGCCGCGGGCTGTCTGCGCCGGCGGCGCGGGTCCACAGTGCGGCCGCACATGCCTACGGCGACAACCAGCGAGGGGCCTCAGATGACCGGACCGATCGCGTTGGTGGGCAGCGGTGAGTTCTCTGCCACGATGTTGGCGACCGACGCTGCGTTGCTCGACCTGGCCGAGGCAGCTGGGTTCGACCGCGTCGTGGCTGTGATCCCGACGGCTGCGGCACCGGACGGCCACGCAGTCGTCCGCCGCTGGCTCGAGAAGGCACACGTCCACTACGCCGCGCTGGACGCTGCGGTGGTCGAGGTGGACGTGCGTGATCATCACGACGCCACCGAGCTGCAGCACTGCGCCAGCGTCGAGACGGCTGGGTTCGTGTATCTGTCGGGCGGGAAGCCGGATCATCTGACGGCATCGCTGCGCGACACGCCGCTGTTAGACATCGTGCTCGAGCGGTGGCGTGACGGCATGGCGCTGGCCGGATGTAGCGCAGGCGCGATGACGTTGGCGGCCGGTTGGCCGCCGTTCGGTCGCAGCGGTGGGGTGTGGGGGAGCGGCCTCGGGGTGCTGCCTCGGCTCGGCCTGTTGCCTCATTTTGATCGCTTCGGCCGGATGCGCTTGGGAGGTGCCGGTGGCATCGGTAAGCACACCCCAACGGGCTGGACCGCGATCGGTGTGGACGAAGACACTGCGTTGGTGCACCCGGGGTCGCAGGGCGTCGACGGTTGGCGGGTCGAGGGCGTCGGTGGTGTCTGGCACCTGGGCGCGGACGGGGTCGTGCCACTCGATCCGAGTCTGCTGACGCATCTGCTGTGAGTCTTTGTGGTGCCCGATACCCAGCCGGGATCGGCCAACCGCCCGTTACCAGGGTGCGCTCGGTGGGGTCGGACCCACCGAGCCGCTAGCATCCGCCCCCGGTTGACTGGAAAGCTTGGTTGTGCGCTGATGCGCGCGGCATACGAGCGTTCTAGACCGACCGAGCCGGCAGTGTTCGTGATGTGCGTCACGCACCTCACGCCTCGCCGTGTTCCCCTCAGCACCGCCCCGAACAGCAGCAGGAGCCGCCTCGTGACGTTTTACGAGCAGTACGGGACCTTCGCGGTCGTGGCGCTCGCGTGCATCGGCTTCTACGCGCTGGTCATGTTGGTGAACCGTGTTATGCGGCCAAGCATGCCCCACCCGGCGAAGCTGACCACCTATGAGTGCGGCGTCGACGCAGAGGGATCTGGATGGGCGCAGATGAACATCCGGTACTACGTCTTCGCGTTCCTCTTCGTGATCTTCGACGTTGAGACGGTGTTCGTGTTCCCGTGGGCTGTCATTCTCGGGGGGCTCGACGAAACCAGCGTGGTTTCACCCATGTTCGCGCTCATCGAGATGCTGGTCTTCATCGGGGTCCTTGCGGTGGGCCTCGTCTACGCATGGCGGAAAAAGGTGCTCGTATGGGAGTGATGGATCAGGTCGACCTCCCGAAGCCGATTAAGTTCGTCTTCAACTGGGGTCGCAAATACTCGCTGTGGTGCTTTAACTTCGGTCTCGCGTGCTGCGCGATCGAGTTCATCGCTGCCTCCACGGCCCGCCACGACTTCATTCGTCTCGGCGTCATCCCGTTCGCACACGGGCCGCGCCAAGCTGACCTGATGATCATCTCGGGCACCGTGACAGACAAGATGGCCCCGGCTGTGAAGCGTCTGTACGACCAGATGCCCGAGCCGAAGTACGTCATCTCGTTCGGGTCCTGCGCCAACTGCGGCGGCCCGTACTGGGACAGCTACTCGGTCACCAAGGGCGTGGACCAGATCATCCCAGTGGACGTGTATGTCCCGGGCTGCCCACCGCGCCCCGAGGCGCTGCTTGACGGCATCATCGCCCTGCAGGACCGCATCCAGAACGAATCCCTCAAGGACCGTCTGGCCGAGCGTCGTCCGATCATCCTTGGGCAAGACGCTCCGATGGAGCTCACCGAACGCGCCGCCGTGGCGGCGTCTGAGGGGTCCGTCTGATGGTTACCTCACTGGTTCGCCGCGCGGACGCACTCTCTAACGAGGAGCTGGTCGCATGGCTTCGCAAGCGTGTCGGCGACGGCATCGTCGAGGTCGTTGACCTGTACGACACGTTGACGGTCACGTTGACTGGTGCGGTGTGGAACGACGCCGTGCGCGTTCTCAAGGAGGAGCCGCGACTCGCCTTCACGATGTTTGACTCGTTGTTCGGAGTCGACGCGCGTGAGGACGGCTTCGACGTCCAGGCGATCTTGTACTCGGTTGAAACCGGTGCACGGATCGTGCTCAAGACGCGCTGTGCCGGCGGCCGCGAGGCGCCCACCTGCCCGACGCTGATCGACGTGTTTGTGGGTGCGATGTTCCACGAGCGCGAGACCTGGGATATGTACGGCATCGTGTTCGACGGCAACAACCAGCTCGCTCCTCGTCTGCTGTGCGACGAGAACTTCGAGGGTTGGCCGCTGCGCAAGGACTTCCACCTCGCCACACGTGAGGCGAAGCCGTGGCCCGGCGTCAAGGAGCCGGCCGCGCTTGATGAGGATGGAAACATCATCGTCAAGGAGGTCGGTATCGGTGAGGCCGTCGGTCCGATGGCGCTCGATGAGGTCATGGCAGCGCAGGCGCGCGCCGCCAACCCAGACCAGCTGCAAGACGACGCGGAGGCGGTCGAGGCCGAGGCGCTGGCTGCCAAGGCGGCCGCGCTAGAGGCTGCTGCGCAAGAGGCTGCCGACGTCCCGGGTATCCGTGACGCCGACGACGTCCGCGCCGAGGCC
Organism: Nitriliruptoraceae bacterium; assembly: GCA_047610595.1. Lineage (GTDB taxonomy): Bacteria > Actinomycetota > Nitriliruptoria > Nitriliruptorales > Nitriliruptoraceae > JBFGFG01. The sequence goes on from JBLFZR010000011.1 coordinate 16,985, forward strand.
GCGCAGGCACGGGCCGATAAAGCCGCGAAGATCGCGGTCACCGGCCCCGTGGGCGGCGAGTCCACGGACGCTGACGTCCCACAGGGCAACCCGGACGCGTTCAAGGATGCGTCGGACCAGAAGGGCAACGAGTCGTGAGCGATCTCAGCACCCGCGAGCAGCTGCTTCCCGGTACGGCGCCTGGTGAGGGCATCGTCCTCGAGGTCGCCGGCGGCGGTGACTTCCAGACAGCGGATATGACGCTGTCGATCGGTCCCGCACACCCGGCGACCCACGGCGTGTTCCGGATCGTCCTCGAGATGGATGGGGAGCGCGTCAAGAGCGCCCGTCCCGTCATCGGTTACATGCACCGCGGCTTCGAGAAGCTTGCCGAATACCGCGATTACCGCCAGATTTTCGCGCTTGTGAACCGCCATGACTGGCTGTCCGGCTTCAACAACGAGCTCGGTGCCGTCCTGACGGTCGAGCGGATGATGGAGATGGAGGTCCCGGAGCGTGCGCAGTGGATCCGGATGATCATGGCTGAGTGGGGCCGTGTTCTGAACCACCTGATGTTCATCGGCTCGTTCGCGATCGAGCTCGGCGCCATCACTCCGATGTTCTACGCGTTCCGTGAGCGTGAGGACATTCAGTTCCTGATGGAGTCGGCGACGGGCGGTCGCTTGCACTTCACGTACAACCAGGTGGGCGGGGTCAAGATCGACCTTCCTAAGGGCTTCTTGGCGCGCAGCGCGGACCTCGTGCAGGTGACCCGCGACCGCATGGGTGACCTTGAGGACATGCTGCTCGGCAACGAGATCTTCCTTGGGCGTACCAAGGGCGTCGGCACGCTCGCGCCTGAGACCGCCTTGGAGTACGGCGTGACCGGGCCCACCCTGCACGCGACCGGCATCGCAGAGGACGCACGCGTCACCGAGCCGTACCTGAAGTACGACAAGGTTGATGTGCACGTACCGGTCGGCGAGAACGGCGACAGCTGGGACCGCTTCTTCGTCCTGTGCGGCCGTATCCGTGCGTCGCTGGACATCATCGACCAGTGCCACGACATGATCGGTGCCGGTCCGGTCAACAGCAAGCTTTCCAAGGTCGTCAAGGCGCCCGAGGGCTCGGCGTACATGCGTACCGAGAACCCGTTGGGTCAGCTCGGTTACTACCTTGAGTCCGATGGCGGCCGTACGCCGTGGCGCTTCAAGATGCGCACGCCATCGTTTAGCAACGTGTCCGTGCTGCCACACCTTCTGGCCGGGACGTTGATTCCGGACGCAGTGGCCGTGCTTGGCTCGGTGTTCTTCGTCGTGGGAGATATTGACCGATGACGAACCTTCTTAGCGTGACCCAGTGGTCCACGTCGTACGACTCGTTGCTTGATTTCAGCGACAGCTTCGCGCTTGGCGTCGGCTTGAAAGTCGGGCTCGTCATCGTGCTCGCCCTGACCTTGCCGTTGCTCATCGGCTACATGGAGCACAAGGTCATGGCGCACCAGCAGGGGCGCGTCGGCCCGATGGAAGCTGGCCCGCACGGCACGCTGCAGCTTGTCGCGGATGGCATCAAGTTCGTCCAGAAAGAAGACATCATCCCGGCGGCTGCCGATAAGCGCGTGTTCGCGCTGGCGCCTGGCCTCGCGCTGGTACCGGGCATGCTGGTCTTCTTCGTGCTGCCGCTCGGTCCCGGCCTTTGGGCGCAAGACCTTGAGCTCGGCCTGTTCTACGCGCTCGCGATCGGTTCCATCGGCACGCTCGGCATCCTGATGGGTGGCTGGGCTAGCGCGAACAAGTTCTCGCTGTTTGGTGCCATTCGTGGCGCGGCGCAGCTGATCGCGTACGAGCTACCGCTGCTGCTTGCCGCTGCGGCCGTCGCGCTGCAGGCCGAGACGCTGTCGATGGTCGAGATCGTCGAGGCACAGTCCACCTCCATCCTGATCCCGGGTACGGGCATCGGCATGTGGTACGTCTTCCCGCAGGCGCTGGGCTTTGTGATCTTCTTCATCGCCGCGATGGCCGAGCTGAATCGCCCGCCGTTCGATATGCCGATCGCCGACTCTGAGCTGGTCTTCGGCTTCATGACCGAGTACTCGGGCATCAAGTTCGCCATGTACCTGCTGACCGAGTACGGCGGCATGGTCTCGATGTCGGGGATCATCACGGTGCTGTACCTCGGTGGTTGGGAGCTGCTGCCCGGTCTGGGCACCCCTGGCTGCGAGGGCATGTTCGACTGCACCTGGTGGGGCGTCCTGATCGGTTTGGGCGTCACCTTCGCCAAGATCACAGCCTTGGCCTTCGTGATGGTCTGGACCCGCGTGGCTTGGCCGCGACTCCGCGAGGATCAGCTACAGAAGTTCTCGTGGCTCGTTCTCATCCCCCTTTCACTCCTCAACATCCTCATCGTCGCGATCGGGAAGGTGGTGTTCTGATGGCCACTCGAACCGCACCCGGCGCAGGCCTGCTCAAGGGACTCGGCATCACGCTGAAGACCATGCTCAAGCCTGCCGCCACCCAGCAGTACCCACACGAGCGTCCCGTCCTTGAGCCGAGGACCCGTGGGGTCATCGCGCTGATGGACGAGAACTGCACGGTCTGCATGCTCTGTGCCCGGGAATGTCCGGACTGGTGCATCTACATCGACTCGCACAAAGAGACGGCGCCCCCCGCGACGGAGGGTGGCCGCGCTCGCACGCGCAACATGCTCGATCGCTTCGCCATCGACTTCGCGCTGTGCATGTACTGCGGCATCTGTGTCGAGGTCTGTCCGTTCGACGCCCTGTGGTGGTCCCCCGAGTTCGAGTACGCCGAGTGGGATCAGCGCAACCTGCTGCACGAGTACGACCGCCCGCCGCTGATCGGTACCGAGACGCGTGAGCTTCCGGAGCGTGCGGGGCGCGATTACAACTCGCTGCGTGGCTGGGCCGACACTGTCGTCCCGCCGCCCCCGCTCGAAGAAGGCGCCATCCCGCCGGCCGAGGTGCTCGACGCGCTCGCCAAGCACAAGAACGAGCTCGCGAAGGCTGACGCCGCCGTGCTCGAGTCTGAGCGCGCCAGCGAGGAAGCCGCGAACCCGACGGCCACGGCGCCGGTCTTGCAAGAGCTGCCGCCCGAGCCGATCTTGGCCGATATGAAGGTCGAGGGCGCAGAGATCGACCAGGCGGTGATGGACCAGCTGCTTGCCGACGGCAAGTCCGAGCGCATGGCTCGTTCCAAGGCCAAGGCCGCGTGGGTCAAGGCCGAGAAGGCCAAGCAGCTTCTTGGAGCTGTCGAGGCGTGGAAGCTTGAGGTCGCCAAGATCGAGGAAGCCAACGCTGCTGCGACCGCCGCTTTTGCGACGTCGAGCGCCGGTGGCGTTGACGAAGCTCCGGCGGCGCCGGCTAAGCCGATCTTGGCCGACATGAAGGTCGAGGGCGCCGAGATCGACCAGGCCGTGATGGACCAGCTGCTTGCCGACGGCAAGTCTGAGCGCATGGCTCGTTCCAAGGCCAAGGCCGCGTGGGTCAAGGCCGAGAAGGCCAAGCTGCTCGAGGTCGCGCTCGTCGAGTGGGAAGCCTCGTACGGTGCAGGCGCTGCCGCAGACGCCGCATCGGTGGCCGAGCCGACTCTCGGCTCGGTGCAGTTCGAAGGCGAGGTCGAGATCGATCAGGCCGTGTACGACGATCTCATAAGCCAAGGCAAGTCCGAGCGCATCGCGCGGGCCAAGGCCAAGGCCGCGTTCGTGAAGGCTGCGAAGCAGAAGATGCTCGATGAGGCTGGCGACGCGGGCGCGGCTGACGACCCAGCATCCGACGACGTGCCAGCAGAGGATGGTGGGGCATGACCAAGATTGACGTCATCTTCCTGCTTGTCGGGCTGGGAACTGCCTCCACGGCTGTGCTCACCGTCACCTCGAAGAACCTCGTGCACGCAGCGCTGTTTCTGGCGGCCACGCTCGCCGGCATCGGCGCGGTGTTCCTGATCCTCCAGGCCGACTTTGTCGCCTGGGTGCAGATCGTGGTGTACGTCGGTGCCATCGCGGTGTTGTTCCTGTTCGGTCTGATGCTGACCAACGCCCCCATCGGGCGTGAGGCGCTGGACTCGCAGAACAAGGGCTTGGGCCTCGCGACAGCGGTGTCGTTGTTCGTGGTGCTGTCATGGCTGCTGCTGGACGGGTTCGGGCTCGAGACAATCGACTTCCAAGGCGCGCCCGGCATCGAGACCATCGGTCTTGCGATCTTCTCGACCTGGGTCTTCCCGTTCGAGCTTGTGTCGATGCTGCTGCTTGGGGCGCTTGTCGGCGCCATCTTGCTCAGCCGTCGCGAGGATGGCGAGTCCGGCACCGAGGCCGCCCCGACAGTTATCGAGCTTGGCGACGCGCCCCCGGCAGAGCTTGAGATCGCTGACACCAAGCTGTTGACCGACGCTGCTGACGGAGGTGACCAGTGAGTCTCATGGGTCCGCTGCTGCTATCGACGTTCCTTTTCTGTGTGGGCGTCTACGGCGTCATGGCACGCCGCAACGCCGTGCTCGTCCTGATGTCCGTTGAGCTGATGCTCAACGCCGTCAACATCAACCTCGTCGCGTTCCAGGGGCTGCTGTTCCCTGCGGACATCGACGCAACCGGGCACGTTTTTGCCCTCTTCATCATCGCCATTGCGGCGGCTGAGGTCGGCGTCGGTATCGCCATCGTCCTCAACATGTTCCGCAACCGCGCCTCTATCAACGTCGATGACGTTGACATGATGCGCTGGTGACAGGAGCCCTGCAGATGTCCTCTCTTCTTACGCTTGCCACCGAGGCAGCAGCTGTTGCGCCCACGCGGCTCATCGAGCTCAGCTGGCTCATCGTGGTGCTTCCACTGCTGTCGGCGGTGCTTATCACCGTCTTCGGCAAGCTGATGCCGATGAAGGGTGCCGAGATCGGCATCCTGACCTTGGTGATCATGTGGGTCATGGCGCTTGGTGTCGGTTGGGAAACCTTCACCAACCCCCTCTACCACTACGAGAACTCGCTGAACTGGTCGCCGCTCGGCGGCGGGTTCACGCTCGAGCTCGGCATGTTGGTGGACGGCCTGACCGGCATGATGCTGGTGCTGGTGACCACCGTGTCGCTGATGGTCCACGTGTACAGCCGTGAGTACATGCACGGTGACGAGAAGTTCACGTACTTCTACGCGATGCTCTCGCTGTTCACGTTCTCGATGCTTGTGCTCGTGATCGCGAACAACACGCTGCAGGGCATCGTCGGCTGGGAGCTCGTGGGTCTCTGTTCCTTCCTGCTCATCGGCTTCTACTGGAAAGACAAGCCGAATCAGAACGCCGCGAACAAGGCGTTCTTGGTCACGAAGTTCGCTGACATCGGCCTCATCGTCGGCGTCATCGTGCTGTCGGCAGGCGTCGCCAAGCTTGGTGGCGAGTTCGCTACGACCCCCTTCAACTTCGGTCTGACCACGTCGGCCGCCGTCGCAGGCGCGATCCCGACCGGCACGATCACGCTGGGCATCCTGCTCATCTTCCTCGGCTGTATGGCCAAGTCCGGCCAGATGCCGCTGCACGTCTGGTTGCCGGACGCGATGGCCGGCCCGACCCCGGTCTCTGCCCTGATTCACGCGGCCACGATGGTGACAGCCGGGATCTTCTTCCTGGCCCGCCTGTACCCCGTCCTGGCCCAGTCCGAGAGCGCGATGATGGTGGTCGCGATTGTCGGCACGATCACCCTGTTCCTCGGTGGCTTCGTCGCGATGGTGCAAGACGACATCAAGAAGGTCTTGGCCTACTCGACCGTCTCGCAGCTTGGCTACATGATGGCTGCGCTTGGAGTCGGTGGCTACACGGCCGGCATCTTCCACCTGTTCACCCATGGGTTCTTCAAGGCGCTGCTGTTCCTCGGCTCTGGATCGCTGATCCACGCCGTGCACAGCAACAACATGAGCGAGATGGGCGGCATGCGCAAGTTCATGCCGTGGACGTTCATCACGTTCACCGTCGGCTCGCTCGCGCTGGCGGGCTTCCCGCTCACGGCAGGCTTCTTCAGCAAGGACGAGATCCTTGTTGGCGCTCAGATCTGGTCCGACAACGGCCAGTTCACCGGCGACCTCGTGTACTGGCTCGGTCTGGCCGGCGCGATGGTGACGACGTTCTACATGGCACGCGCCATCTTCTTGATCTTCTTCGGCGAGCACCGTGGCGCGCATCACGACGGGCACGGCGACGCCGGGCACGATGACGACGGCACGGTTGCGCACGCCGAGCCGGAGCTGACGCACGCGGTTGCCGACGACGGCACCGAGCGTCCGGTCCCCGCCGGTGGCGCTGGTGACGGAGGACACTCCCTGCCGCACGAGTCGGGCAAGCAGATCCTTGTCCCGCTCGTCGCGCTGATGGTCTTCAGCTTCCCAGTCGGTCTTTCCGGCGGCTTCCTCTGGAACGAGGTGGGCGGTGACCCGCACGTCTCGTTTGAGACCTGGACGGCGACCGAGACGATTGAGCACACCCAGTACCCGTTCCTGGAGGGCTACGAGCCGTACGGCGAGGTGGTCGACGGGAAGCTGGTCTTCGATGATCACGCAGCTGACGAGTCCGACGCGGCGCACGACGACGCAGCGGACGCGGGCGGCGACGCCGCCCATGACACCGACCAGCAAGCGGCCGCGGTCGTGGCCTCCGGTCCCGGTGCGACGCCGCTTGCGGCGGCCGCCGAGAAGGGCGGGGTTAGCAACCACGTCTTGCACGGTGAGCCGAAGTTCCACCTCGACGTTTTCGTGCTGGCGCTCGCGGGCTTCCTGCTCGCGCTGGCGGCGGCGTTCTTGATCTACGGCCGGGGCAAGCCCGAGGAGGACCCCACCATGAAGATGGGGCCGTTCACGACGCTGCTGGTGCACAAGTACTACATCGACGAGCTTGGTTGGAGGGGCATCATCGTGCCGCTCCGCGACAAGCTCGCGGTCTGGGCCTCGCAGTCGTCCAACGACGGCAAGATCTCGATTGACAGCGGTGTCAAGGCGGTCGGAACAGCGACTGTCGGTGCAGCGGTGGTGACCTACCAGTCGCTGGACCAGAAGATCGTTGACGGTGCCATCAACGGCCTCGGTAAGGGTGCTGGCGTCCTTGGTGGCCGCCTCAAGCGCCTGCAGTCAGGTGACGTACAGCGTTACGCCGGTGCGGTGGTGCTCGGGGCAGTCGTCCTCGTGCTCGTCATCGCGCTCTCTGTTAGCTGACAGACCCGCGCTCTCGGGCGCACAGACTTCGGGCCAGCCGGCCCGTCACACAACCTCAGACCGACCAACATCCCGCCTCGGCGGGGATGAATGAAGCGCCGGGCCCCCATGATGGGGTCCGAGCGCAGGAGGAACACATCATGTTCTCGATTGACGCCGGTTGGGCGCTCACAG
>JBLFZR010000012.1:0-24027 GCA_047610595.1 Nitriliruptoraceae bacterium
CTGGCCCGATCCACAGCCCCCCGAATCGGGCGGGCGCGAGCATCAGCCCGAGGCCGAGAGCGATGCGACCGGCGCTGAGACCGGTGCTGAGTGCAGCTGTAGTGTCCATACCGTCAACGCTAACCGCGTGGATACACACCGCGCAGCAGCACCACCGCCGCCGCCGGGCTGGCGCAGCTGTAGATCTTCTGCACGGCACCCTGCGCGCGACCGTTCGGCAACCCAACGGTCAGCAGCCGAACCGATCGAGCCCGTCCGTGACCGATGGTGGACGCGCCTCGGGCGCGGTGCCCCACGTTGTATCGGGGTCGACGGTCATGTTCATTGACAGGGTGCCAGCCTCGCGCCACGCGTCCTCGGTGAACCACGTGGCATCCAGCGGGTCACCGCCGAGTGACGGGCTGTGGACGTAGCGGTTCAGCTCGTCCGCGCCGAACGCGGTGACCTCGAGGTCGCCGGTCGGCGTGTGGATCACCGCCTGCGGGAAGGTCGGCGACCCCATCAGATACAGCGGGGCGCCGGGGATCGTCGGGTGCACGCCGAGCAGCGTCCACACCAGCCAGCCCGACAGCGCCCCCAGGTCATCGTTGCCCGGCAGCCCATCAACGGTCGCCGAGAACGCCGAGGCAGCGGACCGCACCGCGGCCTGGGTCTTCCACGGGGCACCGGCCGCGTTGTAGGCGTACGGCGCCTCGAGGTCGTGCTCGTTGCCGGGCGCGTACTGGTTGCCGGCGTAGAAGATCCCGAAGGCTGTCTGCTTGTTCTGCACGTTGCTCCACGCGAAGCCGTTGGTGAGCGTCGCGCCGAGGTTGAAGAAGGTGTCGAGACGCTGCTGCACGACGGCGTCGCCACCCATCCCCTCGACCAGCCCGTCCCAGTCGTGCATCGCGAGCCATGAGTACTGCCACGACGTGCCTTCTTGGAAGCCGTATCCGAGCTCGGGCGACCACGCACCGGCGACGAACGCGCCATCCGCGTCACGCGGCCGGATCCAGCCGGTCGTGGGGTCTTGGACGTTGCGATATCGCAGCGAGTCCTCAACCAGCGATGCAGCGAGCTCATCCTCACCCAGGCGGTCGGCCAGCAGCGCTGCGGCCGCGTCGGCCACACCGAACTCGAGCGTGGTCCCAGTGTTGCGACCACCGCCGTCGGCGAGCTCGAGCGGGGTGTCAGGCTGGTCGACTGCGAGGTAGCCAAGCTCGTCCAGCGCAGCCGGGCGGGCCGCACGCGAGTCCAGCACGTCTGACAGCAGGCGGCGCTGCAGCTGCTCATCCCCGATGTCGCGGCACACCCCGGACGCGATGAACTGGATGGCCGGGTCCCCGGACATGTAGCCCGGGTTGGCCGGGCCTAGCTGCCAGCGCGGCAGCGTGCCGTGCTGGTCAGCGAAGTCACCGATCGAGACGAGCATCTGCTCGTACCTGGCCGGGTCGAGCACCGCCAGCAGCGCGTTCTGGCCGCGATAGCTGTCCCACAACGAGAGCTGCGAGTAGTGCGGCTGGGTCGTGTCGGTGTGCACCGCGTCGTCGGGGCCGCGGTAGCGACCGTCGACATCCGAGTGCTCGTTGGGGAACAGGCGGTGGTGATACAGCGCGGTGTACAGCCGCACCTTGTCCACGTCGGCGCGCGGGGCGACGGTGCCCAACAGCTGGGTCGCAGATGTCACCTCAACCAGGCCGAGAACCTCCTCCCACAGCGCGTCAGCGCTTCTGACAGCGTCGTCAAAGCTGACGCCGTCGGTCTCGGCGTCGAGGTTCGCCAGCGCCCCCTCGGCGTCGGTGAACGACAGGCCGACCTGCAGCTCGACGATGTCGTCAGTATCAAAGTCAGCGACCAAGCCGGCTGCGTCGATGGTGTCGCCGACCTCGAGCTCAGCTCCGTCGAACGTGGCGAGCATCGTGGGCAGCTGCGCGAAACGCAGCGCGCCGTACACCGAGTGGGCCGGGCTGCGTTGGTCAACGCGCAACAGCAGCGTGGTGTCGTCAAGACGGGTCACCGACGACGGGAGGTAGCCCTGCAGCGAGCGGGAGGGGTCGACGATCACACGCTGCGGTGTGGACGGCATGAACGAGTAGCGGTGGTAGGCCACTCGGTTGGTCGCGGTCAGCTCGACCGTGATAGCGCCCTCGTCAAGGACGACCGAGTAGTAGCCGGGCTTGGCCGTCTGTGTCGCGATGGACGCGGGCTGCGAGTAAGCCGGGATCGGCTGCGGGTAGCCCGTCTGCGATATGTCGCCAGGCGGTATGTAGGACGCCGTGGTCGGCAGCACCGGAAACACGCCGCCTTGATACACGCCCGCACTCATATGCGTCTGCGAGAAGCCGGTGATCAGCGTGTTGTGGGCGTAGTAGCCGCCGTAGTTCGCCGGGCCTTCCGTGTCAGGGCCCGGCGAGACCATGCCGTGCGGCACGGTCGGTCCGGGGTTGGTGAACCCGGGCGGCGTGGACCCGATCGTGGGGTCGACGTACGCGGTCAGATCGGCCTCAGCGGCGGACGTGCGGCCGTCCAGATCGGTCGGGGCCGGCGCGAAGGCGAGCACGCTCGCGAGCATGCCAAGGGTCAGGGCTACAGGAAGGGGACGACGCATCACGGGCTCCGGCGGGTTGGCGGCTGGCTGTGCGCTCTGTGATGTGTTCGCCATGCGCGAGCGCCCGTCCCGCATGCGAGGTCACCCAGTCTGCCCCCCCGGGTTGTGACCGTTCACTATGGTGCGCCCCGAACGTCCGCCTCCGCGGGCGATCCGGCACACCGGGAGCGTGACGGATGACGACAGCCATGCCGCTGGTCGCACGGGTACGGAAGCGCCGTGAGACCCTCGCACGAACGACGCTTGCGTTGATCGTCGAGACGATCCCCGTGTACGGCCGACTCCCCGCGGAGCAGCTTGCGGGCGAGATCCTTACGATCGTGCGCACCGCCGTCACGCTGCTGCTGGAGACGATCGGCACGGGCGACGACCCGTCTGAGCCGACGATGGCAGCGCTTCGGGCGTCGGCGGTCCGACGGGCCGAGGAGCGGGTGCCGTTATCGGCCATCCTTGGCGCGTACCACGCCGGCGCGGACGTGCTGTGGGACGCGCTGGTCACCGAGGCTGACGACGACGAGCATGACGAGATCATCCATGCTGGCGGACGCCTGCTCGGGCTGATTCAAGTGCTGACCGTCGAGGTCTCGAGCGCGTACCTCGACGAGCATCGCGCCATCCACTCCGAGGAGCGGCAAGCCGACCGCGAGCGGCTGGAGCTGCTGCTACGCGACGGACAGCACCCCGACGGCTGGCCCGACGACGCCGACATCGCGCTTATCGAGGTGCGATACGGCCGCACCAGTGATGAGGAAGACCCGGGCGTCGAAGGCGCGGTCGCGGCACGCCGCAAGGTGCGCCGGATCGAGGAATGGCTGCACGAGGTACCCAGCCGGCCGGCTGCCGTTGTCACCGAAAGCCGCGCCACGATCGCGATCCCGATCGACGACGTCGCCGAAACGGCGCGGATGCTGCACGACGGGCTGCGCGAGGCTGGCAGCGTGGAGGTGCTGCTGGCCGCGGTGCGTGTCGAGGACGAGGGCCCCGCGCACGCGCGGCGCGGCTCGGTGCTGCTGGCTGACCTGGCAGAGCGCGCCGGCTGGCGCGACCGCACCGTGGTCGTCGACGACATGCTCGTGCCGTACCTCGTGGCGCGGGTGCCCGAGGTCCGTCGCAGGGCACGAGAGGCGCGTGCCCGGCTGGCCGACGGCCCAGACCTGCTTGAGACGTTGGCGGCGTGGTTCGCCCATGATTTCGACCGCCGCGCGACCGCCAAGGCGCTCCACGTCCATCCCAACACGCTCGATCACCGACTGCACCGCATCAGCGAGCGCCTCGGCGCTGACCTGTCCACCGCTGCCGGTGTCGAGCTTGCGTCGATGGTGAAAGCCGTCGACCTGGCCTGATCGTTACCCGCCGCTGAGAACGCCGGTCGGGTCGGCGACGACGACCTCGGCGTCGCGGTCGTCCCACCAGCCGTACGGCAGCTTCACCCGCCCAGGTGAGGTTTTGCCGCGTGGACGACCGATCGCTTCGGGCAGCACCGCAGCGTCCTCTGGCACCGCTGCGACGATCTCCTCCACGTCGGCGCGTGAGCCGACCTGACCGGCGCTGGCGTGCAGTGCGGGCGGCACCTGCTCGTAGCCCTCGAGGTACCAGCGCAGGTGCTTACGGAACCGGCGCGCGGTGAGCTCGGCCGTGGCGTCCGCCTCGGCGTGCAGCTCGAGCAGGTCGAGGTGGCGACGTACCCACGCGGCAGTCTCGCCGAACAGCGGCGGCCCGAGCGTCGCCTCACCCCGCACGGCGCGGGCAAGGTCCGCGAACAACCACGGTCGCCCGAGGCAGCCGCGGCCGACGACGACCCCGTTGCAGCCGGTCTGCTCCATCATCCGCACCGCGTCCGCCGCGGTCCACACGTCGCCGTTGCCCAGCACCGGGACGTCGTCGGGCAGCGCAGCGCGCAGCTCGGCGACCCGGTCCCAGCGCGCGAGGCCGCTGTACCCCTGCTCCACGGTCCGGGCGTGCAACGCCACGGCTGCGACGCCTTCCTCGACGGCGATGCGCCCCGCGTCGAGGTGGGTCAGCCGTGCGTCGTCCAGCCCGAGCCGCATCTTGATCGTGATCGGGACACTGCCCGCCGCCTGCACCGCAGCCCGCAGCACCGCCCGCAGCAGCGGACGCTTTACCGGGAGCGCCGCGCCGCCCCCGTCGGACGTGATCTTGGGGACCGGACATCCAAGGTTGAGGTCGATGTGGTCCACGAGGTCCTCGGCCACGACCCGCGCGACCGCCGCCCCGAGCACCGCCGGGTCCGACCCGTACAGCTGCAGCGAGCGGGTCCCAAGATCGCGCGGCAGATCGACGTACGACCACGTCCGGCGATCGTCTTCGACCAGCCCCCGCGCGGTGACCATCTCGGACACGAGCAGGGCGTCGCTTCCGTGCACCAAGCGGCGGAAGGCAAGATCTGTGATGCCGGCCATCGGTGCCAGCACGATCGGAACGGGGAGGTCGACCGTCCCCAGGCGCAGACCCACGCTCAGGCCCCAGAGCTGTCATCGAGCACCGCGGTGTCGGTTCGGTCCAGCGCATGCAACACCCGCAGCGCCTCGTGCAGATCACCGGCGGCGACCTGGACCCGGTAGCCCTCGACCCATGCCACGGACGGATAAACCGCTGCGTATGCCTCGGTCCATGCCTGTAGTCCGTGGACCTGCAACATCGTGGCTACCACCTCCGCAGCGGCGGGGGTGGCGGCCACCGCAACCGCGGCGTGCTCCTGGCGTTCGACCTGTTCCATGCAGCGCACGGTACGACGAGGTTGGCTGCTCGGCATCACACCCACGCAACACACCCACGCAACACACCCACGCAACACACCCAGGAGCTGACGTGCCGGGAACCATCTGCCTGCAAGGCGGCAAGGAGTTCGGGTCGTCGTGCCGCGAGCTCGATCTTGCCGTGTTGACCGAGACCCCGATGGGGCCGATCGTCGTGCTCGCGGGCGCCGCCGCACCCGGGGGCCAGTACGAGAAGGCCAGCCGCAGCGCAGCGCGCTATTACGGCAACCTCAGCGGTGATCCGGCCGTGCCGGCCCCGGACCCGCGCACAGATCTGGCCGGATGCCTCGCCGCGCTGGCCCAAGCCGAGCTGATCGTGCTCCCGGGTGGCTCACCTACCGAGCTGCTGCGGGTGCTGGTTGCGCTAGCTGACGGCGCGGTCGGCGAGGCGCTGCGCGCGCGCCACACGGCCGGCGCGACCATCAGCGGTGCGTCCGCCGGCGCGATGGTGATGTGCGAGCAGATGTGGGCAGCCGACGCGGACCGAAGCATCGTGGCCGGGCTGGGGTTGGTGCCGGGGCTGGCGCTCCCCCACCACCAGCCCGGGAGTGAGGGCCGGGCGGGCACCCCGACCGAGCTACCGGTCTGGGGTCTGCCCGAGTGCGGCGGCGTGATCATCACCGCCTCTGGGGTGACGGCGGCCGGCGCCGGCCGCCCGGTCATGGCGCAGCACGGCCAGGTCATCGAGGTCCCCCGCGACACACCGATGCCCCTCCCCCGCATGTAGGAGCTGCACGCACGGCCTGAGCGTCGAGCGCACGCATCGAGGTCATCTGCTTGCGACTGCTTGCATAAGCAAGCGGTCACAGGCCATGCTGCGTGCTGACGGCGCACGTGCATGGGTGGCATGCTCTCTCCTTCGGGAGCGCACACATCCGGTCGCACGGCCGCGCCCCAGACCTTTTCGGGAGAAGGATCCACACGTGAACTACCTCGTCACCGGCGCCACGGGCTTTATCGGCGGACGCCTCGTTGAGAAGCTCCTCCAGGAGCACTCCGGCACCATCCACTGCCTCGTTCGCGAGGCCAGCCTCGGCAAGCTCGAGCTGCGCATGGACGACTGGGGTGGCGAGGCAGAGACCCGCATCCGTCCGGTCATCGGCGATCTCGGAGAGCCGCGCCTCGGCCTGACCGATATGCAGATCGAAGATCTGAAGGCTGCCGAGATCGGCGCCGTGATCCACCTTGCCGCGATCTACGACCTCACAGCGGATGCTGCCTCGCAGACTCGCGCCAACGTCGACGGCACGCGCAACGCCGTCCAGGTCGCCAACGCGCTGGACGCGCCGTTCCACCACGTCTCATCGATCGCCGCTGGCGGCCTGCACGAGGGGCTCCTCCACGAGGACACCCCACTCGAGCGCGCCACCAAGGGCATGGACGACCCGTACTTCGCCACCAAGCACGAGTCCGAGAAGATCGTGCGCACCGAGGCGACCGTGCCGTGGCGCGTCTATCGCCCTTCCATCGTCGTGGGCGACTCGCGCACCGGCGAGATCGACAAGATCGACGGCCCGTACTACTTCTTTGACCTGATGCGCCGACTCGGCAACCGGCTCCCGTCGTGGCTGCCGATGCTCGCGCCCGAGGGCGGCACGATCAACATCGTCCCGGTCGACTACGTCGTGAACGCGATGAACCACATCGTCCACCTCGACGATGCCCAGTGGGACAACCGCGTCTACCACCTGGTCGATCCGCACCCGAAGACCGTCGGCCAGCTGCTGGACATGATCGCAGGCGCCACCGGCGGCCCGACCTTCCCGCTTCGTGTGGACGTCGGCCTGCTCGACCTGGTGCCGAACACGCTCAAGGAGCTGCTGGGCACTGTGACCCCGGCGGCCTCCGCGGGCCGGATGCTGCTGCGCCAGCTTGGCATCCCGTCCGAGACGCTGAAGTTCCTCGACTGGCCCACCACGTACACCGACGACAACACGCGCGCCGCGCTGTCGTCGTCTGGGATCGCGTGCCCGCCGCTCGAGTCGTACCTCGACCGCCTGTACTTCTTCTGGCTGCGTGAGCTGTCGGGCAAGAAGTCCTCGGGCCACGGCCTCAAGGGCGCGATCGCCGGTCGCAACGTGATGGTCACTGGGTCGTCGGACGGCATCGGGCTCGAGGTGGCGCTGAAGGCCGCCGCGGCCGGCGCGCACGTGCTGCTCGTCTCACGCACCAGAGCCAAGCTTGAGGCTGTCAAGGTGCGTATCGAGGAGGCAGGCGGCATCGCCAGCGTCCACCCGTGCGACATCTCTGATGACGACGACATCCAGCGCATGTGCAAAGAGGTCATCGCGGCGCACGGCCACGTCGACATCCTGGTCAACAACGCAGGTCGCTCGATCCGCCGCTCGGTGAAGCTGTCGCTGGACCGCTTCCACGACTTCGAGCGCACGATGCAGCTGAACTACTTCGGCGCCGTGCGTCTGACGCTGTCGCTGCTGCCTGGGATGATGGAGCGCGGCGAGGGCCACATCATCAACGTGTCCTCCATCGGGGTCCAGACGAACATGCCGCGGTTCAGCGCGTACGTGGCGTCCAAGGCCGCGCTTGACGCGTTCGGCCGCTGCATCTCCTCGGAGCTGTACGACGAGAACATCTCGATCACCTCGGTGTACATGCCGTTGGTGCGCACCAAGATGATCGCCCCGACCGCCGTCTACAAGTACTTCCCGGCGCTGACCCCCGACGAGGCTGCCAACCGCATCCTTGGCGCGATGATCAACAAGCCGAAGAAGGTCGCCACCGTGCTCGGCACCGCCGGCCAGCTCAGCTACACGCTGGCACCCAAGGCGCTGGACGCAGTCATGCACCGCGGCTACTCCATGTTCCCCGACAGCAAGGCTGCCACCGGCGCTGAGGTGTCGGGCGAGGACAAGGCGAAGGCTGCCCGCAAGAAGGCAGCCGCCAGCGCCAAGAACGAGGACGAGTCGCGTCCCACGTACGACCGCCTTATCTACGCATGGCTGCTCAAGGGCCTGCACTGGTGAGCCAGCCCAGATCGCAACAGCACGGCCGTCCCTGATGGGGCGGCCGTGCTGCGTCGCGCTTAGACGCGGACAAGCACGTCGTCGAGCGGCTTCTTGCCGATGACCGGAACCTCGGCCCCGTCGGCAGGCCACCCGATTGGCAGCACGACGTACGGGCGCTCGTTGCGCGGGCGGTCGAGCACCTCGGTCAGCACCCCCATCGGGCTCGGCGTGTGTGTGAGCGTGGCGAGCCCGGCGTGGTGCAACGCCGCGAGGAAGAAGCCGAGCGCGATGCCGACCGACTCCTTGACGTAGTACGGCTTGCGTTCCACCTCGCTGGCATGCACCTCCATCAGCACGAGCAGATGCGGCGCATCGGTCAGGAACGGCTTGGTCGCGTCGGTCCCGAGCGGTGCCAGCGCCTCCAGCCACGCCGGCGTGGCCCGACGCTCGTAGAACTCGCGCTCCTCAGCCTCGGCGGCCGCGCGCACCGTGGCGCGGGCGGCCGGATCCTCGACAAGCACGAAGCGCCATGGCTGGATGTTCGCCCCGGACGGGGCCCGCGACGCGGCGAGCACCGCCTGTTCGACCAGCGCAACCGGGACCGGGTCGGTCGAGAACTCTCGGATCGAACGTCGCGTCGCCATCGTGTTGACGAACGCAGCCAGGCGGTCGTGCGCGTCACCAAGGGCCAGACGCACCGCAGGAGCCGGCTCGGTCTGGTGCTTCGGCGTGCATGACATCGCAGCTCCCGTTGTCGGTGGGGTGACCAGACAACCAGCGGCGCGAGCGCCGCGTGCGGCATGCTGTTGGTGCATCAGACACAGGAGCGCAGGTGGCAGGTGAGCTGTGGACCGAGGTCGCGACCGACCGGACCCCCGACGAGGTGTGGCACACCGTCCTTCGAGTGCTTGCGGAGGTAACCAACGGAACCGTCTCGACCGCGCCCGGCCAGAGCGAAACCCAGCAGGTGGTCATCACCAACGCACCTCGGATGCCCGCCGGGCCAGACGGGCCGGCTGCGCTGCCGCTGACGATTGACCACGCGCAACGCACCAGCATGGTCACCCTCGACCTCAAGGACGTGCCTCCCGGGCTGACCGGCCTGCTGGAGCTGCGTGCGGCCGCACGCGGACCCGGGACGGTGCTACGCATGGCAGGCAGCTCCGACCAGTGGTGGGCCGGTGCGGCGTCGCGCATCGCGAGCATCGGTTTTGTCCGCAAACGCGTGACCGCCGGGTGGGAGACGAACCTCCACACGATCGTGCGCGAGTTTCTTGCACGTGCGGTGGACGCAGATGACGACTCGTTCCGCCGGCTGCTGGAGGAAGGCACGCCCACCGCCAACCGGCTCGCCGCCGAACGTGAAGCCCGACTTGCCGCACAACCCGCGACCCGGGGCAGGGATTAACCACCCGGACGTCGAAGACGTAGCCACCACCACTACGTCCCTCGGGGTACCCGTGCGCCTGCGTCCGTTCTTCACCGCATTCACCGCTGCTGCGATGATCGCTGCCGTCCCGATGCCGGGTCTGAGCGACGCGGGAGCGGTGCTGGCCGCGCCGCCCGCCGGCGCCATCTCTGACAACGTCGAGTTTGTCTCGAACACGCAGCTGCCCGCGGCCGCGATCGGCATGGCGTTCGACGGCGACGTGGTGTTCATCACCACCGCGGCCGGTCTGTTCAGCTACGACATATCGGACCCGGCCGCGCCTGCGCTGCTCGGGAGCCTCCCGTACTACATCTGGGAGAACGAGGACATGACGTACGACGCCGAGCGCAAGCTGCTGTTCGTCAGCCGCGACCCGCGCGGGTTCACCGGCATCGTCGCCCCCGCAGAGCTTCGGTTCTTCGGCCAGGTCGAGATCTTCGACGTGTCGAACCCAGCCGTGTTCGTACCGGTCAACGCCTTCACCCTGCCGGCCGGTCACACCTCAACCTGCATCAGCGGTGGCGACGGTCCGTGCGACTTCACCTGGACTGGCGGCCCGTACGGCACGACCCAGCTCGGCGACCCGTACGGCCGTCCGATCTACGCGACTGACATCACCGACCCGCGCAATCCGGTGGCGTGCCCCGAGCCGGTGAACATGAACCTGAAGCCCGACGGCGGCACGGGCTACGCGCATGACGTGCAGGTTGACGACGACGGCATCGCCTGGGTCTCATCGGAGGGTGGCATCCACGGCTACTGGACGTACGGCGAGCACGTCGATCCGACCACCGGCGTGACCCGCACCGCAACCGGCTGTAACCCCGTCCCGTACGGCGGAGGCGTGTCCCCGACCGACGCGACGCCCAGCCGGTTCATGCACAACGCATGGCGCCCGACACACCTGGGCATCCCTGGCGATGACGAATCGATTGGCCACGTGCTGCTGGCTACCGAGGAAGACACCTCCACCGACTGCGCTGCGAGCGGCCGCTTCGCGACCTACGACCTGCGCTCGTCACTTGATGGCAGCGGCTTCACCAACCCCGAGGGCTTCGAGCTGGATGCGCTCGACAGCTGGACCCCCGAGGGTGTCGAGGGCGCGACCGGCTGCGCCAGCGCCCACTACTTCCAAGACCGCGGCGACGCGCTGCTGACCTACGCGTTCTACGGCCAGGGCGTGCGCTTCCTCGATGTGTCTGACCCGCGTGACATCCGACAGGTCGGCTACTACCGCCCCGACGGCGGCAACGCCTTCGCCAGCTACTGGCACGACGGCTACGTGTACGTCGCGGATGTCGGTCGCGGCATGGACGTGGTGCGCGTGATCGATGAGGCAGGTGCCGAGGTTGAGACCGGTGCGAGCGCGACGATGCGCACCGTCGAGGCCCCGATGCTCGCCGCTGGCGCGCTGGACGACTCGGCCCTGTACGACGCACGCACCGGCTACACCTGCCGGCTGCCGCTCGGCGGCTGACGTCGTACGCGAAGCTTCCCGGCCGCCAGGGAACCGGCGGTCGGGGAACCGGCGGTTGGTAGGCCGTACGGTCCACCTATGAGCACTCACACCACGGCCACCAGCGGCGGACTTCGGTTCGCCGTGTTCGGCGTACCCGTCACGGTCCGGGCCTCGGCCCCGATCTTTCTTGGCATCCTCGGCTTCGGGATGGGCGACACGATCGTGACGGTGCTGTTCGTCGTCATCGGGCTGGTGTCGATCTTGCTGCACGAGCTGGGTCACGCGCTCGTTGCTCGGCTGGCTGGCACCCAGCCACAGATCGAGCTCGCGGGGTTGGGCGGGGTGACGCGCTATCCCATGACACCCAAGACTGCGACGCGCGGGTGGGCGCTGGCGATCGGGCTGGCGGGACCAGCCGTTGGGCTGCTCGTGGGCGGGGCTGCGCTGCTGCTGCGACCTGAGTCCGCGGGCGTATCTGCCCGTACGGACGCGGCGTGGAGCATCCTGGTGTTCACCTCGATCGGGTGGAGCGTGCTGAACCTGCTGCCGGTGCCCCCGATGGATGGCGGGCAGGCGATGACCCAGCTGCTACCCGGCGATCCGGTCACGCGGCGGCGCCGCGGCGCCGCGATCGGCATCGGCACCGCGGTGCTGCTCGCGGCGGGCGGGGTGGTGCTGCAGCAGACGCTGATCATCCTGTTCGGGCTGCTTTTCGCGTTCCAGAACTATCAGACGATGCAGGCACTTCGCCCCCAGCCCGCGCGCGACGAGGCCGCCGAGGCAGAGGCCGAGGCCGAGGCGACCCCGACGCGTGCCACGCAGGGCCGGGCTGCCCGCGAGTGGTTCGCAGCCGGGAACGGCACGTTGGAGCAGCTGGCCGAGCTGCAGCAACAAGCGGCCGCAGAAGGCCTCGACCAGCTGGCAGCCGAGCTCGGCGAGATCGCGCTGCGGCGTGGCGCCACCGACCCGGCGTTCGCCGTCCGCAGCGCCCGCGCGTGGCACGCGCTCGGCGTCCGCAACCGCGCCCTAGCAGCCGTCGAAGGCGCCGTCGCGCTGGGCGCGGATGCGGCACTGCTGGCGCAGGACGCGTCGCTGCCTACCCCCTGAGTGCGTCAGCTGGGCGGTCGCTCGCGCAGTATGTGGCCCGGCCGGCGAGTGATGGCGCTGTCGGGTGCCTCGCTGAGCACCACGATGTCACGGCCGCCGTGCAGGTACGCGACTGCTTCGACCGAGCCGAGGTCGGGCCTTGGCAGCAGCAAGATCTGGCGTGTGGGGCCAGCGGCCGTATGCATGTCGTCTCTGTCGATGGACCGGTCCTCCGGCGCTAGTTCGTCGATCACGTAGACCGTGCTATCGCCCGAGACTGGCGAGCAGTACGCGTACACGGTCGGCGACAGCAACCAGCTCTCGCCGACCGAGATGCTCCGCGCGACGCCGGGCCACCGCGACCCAAGGGCGCACTGGTGTTGGCCGAGGTCGCGCGTCCGTCGAGACCCTCGCTGAGGCCACAGAGGGGCACGGGCAACCCGAGTGGCGCATAAAGGACGACTGCACCCAGCACACGCACTGATCACCGGTCACCGCTGCGTCACGCAAACAATGTGACCGACCATGAAGGTCACGCAGAGCCGCGCAGCGAAACACACAACAGACCTGCTCGTTGCGGCAGGCGACACGCCCCTCGGGGGCAAACACGAAGGCGCCACGATGACGCACGTACATGACCACACACATGCGCAGCCCCACAGCCCAAGCCCCCACAGCCCAAGCCCCCACAGCCCAAGCCCCCACAGCCACGACGGGCACGGTCACGGGCACGGTGGGGACACAGTCCCGGAGGGGCCTGCGCTGCACGAAGCCTCGCTGCGCGGCATGTCTCGGCGTGAGCTGATGAGGCGCGGATCGATGGTGACGGGCGGTCTGCTGCTCGCCGGCGGCAGCTCGGCGTTCGCACCCGCCCCCAGCGGCGCGCTGCGCGGCCCGATCGGTGCGTCCGGTGCTTCGCGTCGGTCAACGCTGGCGGGCGGTGTCGGGACCCGGCTGGTGCACGCTGACATGCACAACCACTCACTGCTGAGCGACGGCGACGGGAACCCGGCGAACGCGTACGCGCTGATGCGCGAGCGTGGCTTGGATGTCGCCGCCCTCACCGAGCACGCATCCGGCGACGTGAACCCAGGTAGCTCGTCGAGCTGCGGCGAAGGGACATGCGGCCGTGTGCTGTCGCTGACGGACGCAGGCTGGGAGTACGTCCGTGAGCTGGCAGACGCGGCGAACGACCCGGCGCAGGGCTTCATCGCGATCCGCGGCTTCGAGTGGACCTCGGTCGTGCAGGGCCACGTCAACGTGTGGTTCTCCTCGGAGTACACCGACCCCAGCCGCACCGGCGGCCAGCTCGGTCCCGAGGCGGTGGCCACGTTCCTCGCCGACAGCTCAGGTGGTGACCCGATCAGCAGCGCCGGCATGGCTGCGATGCAGGACTCCCCCGGCGCAGGGATGGCCGGGTTTTACCAGTGGCTGCAGACCGAGCCGCAGACCCCGGGTTGGGGCGGCGGCTTGGACGGTATCGGCGGCTTCAACCACCCCGGTCGCGAGCCCGGCCGGTTCGGGAACTTCGGCCACCTCGCCGGTGTCCACGACCGCATCGTGTCGATGGAGATCATGAATCGCGGCGACGACTACCTCTTTGAGGGGGTTGCGTACGGCGCCCGCTCGCCGCTGCAGGTGTGCCTCGACAACGGCTGGCGCGTCGGGCTGCTGGGGGTCACCGACGAGCACGGCGACGACGCGTGGGGTCGTGACGTATCCGCCACCGGCAAGGGACGCTCGGGCCTGTGGGTACGCGAGGATCTGCCGTACAACCGAGTGGCAGTCAAGGAAGCCATGACTGCCCGTCGGTTCTTCGCGACCAACAAGTCCGGTCTACGCCTCGACCTGACCGCAACCTCGATGGTCACCACCGAATCGGTCCGTATGGGCCAGACGCTGGCGCACCGACAGGGCGCAGTGGCGTTCGAGCTCGACATCGACGGCATCAACAGCGGCTCATGGGCTGGTTCTAAGCCGCTCACCCTCCAGCTGCTGCGCCCCGATGCTGGACTGTTGCCCGCCGTGGCCCACCAGCAGAAGTTCATCGTCCCCGCTGCTGGCGCTGATCCGCTCCGCTTCGTCATACCGCTCGATGTCGCGGACGGCGACTGGGCCGTCGTACGCGTGCTGGACCCGGCTGAACCGATGCCCGGTGGCGACGCCGCCGGTGCTGCTGGTTCTGCGTTCGAGGGCCTCGGTCGCGCCATCGCGTACGCGAGCCCGATCTACCTCGACCCTGCCGCAGATGCTTCCGCGGAAGCGATGCAGCGCGAGGTCATCGCCGGCGTTCGGTGACAGCCGGCCGAGTCAGGGATGCGACAACCCGCGGGCTACGCGCCGCAATCAGCTGCTGCTGCACCATCGTCGGACGGCATCACGCGATGTGGAAGCCATACCGAAAACAGCGACCCCTCGCCCCACGTGCTCGTCGCCCTGATGTTGCCGCCCAGCAGGTCGGTGTACAGCCGCGCCACGCTCAGCCCCACGCCCGAACCGTGGCCGACTGCCAGCTGGTTGGCGCCTTGGAAGAAATGCTCGAACAGGTGCGGTACGTCCGCCGCGGGGATTCCGATCCCATGATCCTCGACCTCGATGACCAACCCGCCCTCGGACTCGTGCGCCCGTACCTCAACGGCGATGTCGACCGGCGAGAACTTGGCTGCGTTCGTCAGGAAGTTCGTCACGATGTGCCGCAGCGCCGACTCGTCGGTGACAACCGTGCGGTCGGTCTCGGCCTCGATCGTGATCGGTCGATCCTCGAGTGTCGCGAGACTGTCCACGATTGTGTGCAGCAACTCAGACACCTTCAGCGTTTTGAGCTCAAGCTCGACCCGCCCGGCCTGCAGCCGCGACATGTTGAGAAGGCGCTCGACCATCGCCGACATCTGCCCTGCGTTGACCGATATCCGGTCCACCAACTGCCGCCGCGTGACTTCATCGTGATGATCCCACTGATGACTTAAGACGTGCGCGAATCCACCGATCGCCGCGATCGGGGTACGCAGCTCATGTGCCACGATGGCCAGAAACTCGTCCTTAATCCTCGACGCGTCGCGTAGCTGCACCGCTGCATCACGCTCCTGCTCCAACGCGTGCTCCAGCGCGTTGCGTCCAGCCCGCCGGTCGGTGACATCACGGACTGTTGCAATCACGTCGTTCCCCCGGCCGGGCAGCGGGCTGAGGCTGATCTCGATCCAGAACTCGGTCCCGTCCGCTCGCAGCCCGAACAGATCGGCCCCGGCCCCCATCTCGCGCACGCGGGGAGCAGCTGAGAACGAATCGCGGTGCGGGATGTGCGACCATCGGAACCGCTCTGGCATCAGCTCTTCCACCTGCATGCCGAGCAAAACATCGTGCGTGTGACCGAACAGAGCTGTCGTCTGCCTGTTCGCTGCCAAGATCCGGCCGGTTCCATCCACGATGATCGTCGCGTCCGGCGCGAGCTGAAGAATCGCCCGTGACCGGCTCTCGGTCGCCGTGCGGTCGGTGACGTCGCGCACGGCTGCCATCACCTCGCGAGGAAGCCCAGGGAGCGGGCTCAGCGAGACTTCGACCGGGAACTCACTCCCGTTCGCACGGCGACCGTAAAGCTCTGCGTTCGCCCCCATCTCGCGAACCTGCGGCGCCCCGAAGAACCCCGCCCTTCGCTCGATATGGCTGGTCTGAAAACGCTCCGGCAGCAGCTCATCGACGTTGCGACCGAGCAGCTCGTTGGCGGGATACCCAAACAGCGCAGACACCTGACGGCTGGCGAAGTTGATGACGCCATCCTCACCCACAATCAGCGTCGCATCGGGCGTGAAGTCCATCATCGCACGGACGCGGGACTCGGACTCCCTCTGCGCCGTTACGTCGCGGATAGCTGCCATCACCTCGCCTTGGTCGCCGGGCAGCGGCGACAGCGAGATCTCAAGCGGAAACTCGGTCCCGTTCTTGTGCAGCCCGTACAGCAGCTCGTTGGCCCCCATCTCGCGAACGCGAGGGGCTGCGTTGAACCCCTGGCGCAGCGCGGCGTGCGGGCCGCGGTATCGCTCAGGCAGAAGCAGCTCGACCTGCCGTCCGACCAGATCGCGAACCGGGTACCCGAAGAGCGCCACGGCCTGATAGTTCGCCGCGATGATCGTGCCCTCAGGTGCCACGATGACGATCGCGTTGGGCGCGTGCAGAAAGATGGCCTCGAAGCGTGAGCGCGGCTGGCCATGCGCTGTGGTCACGGGCCCACTGCCGCCGTCTTTTGTGCTCATGCATGGCTCCTACGGTCAACCGATTTGGAGGGTACGAGGCTTTGGGCCCAGCACTGCCGGCTTCGGACTGCTCCTCGCACCGTCCATACGGTCTGTGTCCCCAACCGGCAGTTTATAGCCGCTGAGCCCCCTGGCGGCACGCTGGCCGATGGCGCGCGTTCGCACAGCTCGGGCGCTCCTGCGCACGTTTTGTGTGCGTTTTGTGTGCGTTTTGCGCATGTTTACGCATGTTTGCGCGCGTTTTTCCATGACCAGCAGGGGTTATGGGGTTGCGCGGCGAAGCACCTATGGCCAGCCGTTTCATCCACCACCTCGGAGTCTGACGTGCACATCCGCACCGCCATCGCAGCACTGTCCGTGCTGCCGCTCTCGGTCGCGTCCGTCGCCGCCGGTACGGCCGATGCTGACCCATGCCGCACTGACGACGCGCGCACCGTCGTGACCACCGGCGCGGACGGCAACGAGTCCGCCGTGCCAGTCGAGTTCTGCGTCAGCAACCTGTACGCCACGTGCGATGAGGCTGTCGACCCGGCCGTCAAGGTGGTCGACCCACAGACGGCCGTCACCCTGAGCGAGGCGGTCCCCACCGGTTCGTTCACCGAAGGGGACGGCTGCGGCGCCGTCGATGAACCGCTGTTCAGCGCCACCGGCTTCGGCGGCTCGCCGTACCAGTTCGCTGCATCGGGCTACGCGAACACCGGCGGCAACGTCGATTCGGTGACGTTCGAGCTGCACTTCCTCGGCCCGAACGGTGGGTACGTCGGCGAGGACCTGCAGCTGGACGTCAAGGCTGCCGTAGACGGCGTGTCGCTGTTCGGCGCCACCGTCACCCCGGACGCAACGGGCCAAAACCCAGTCTCCTCTCCGAACGCGGCGCGTGTGACCGCGACTCCGGTTGTCAGCAGCACCGGCGCCACGGTCAGTGTGCGCTTCACGATCACTGGCATCGCAGATCTCGACGAGAGGTTCGCGAACGCAGCGGGCAGCGGCGACATCTACCGCCAGATCGATCTCGCGTTCTCGGTCCCACACACGGGCCTGTGCCAGACGCTTCCCACCAACGACACCCCGCGCTGCGCACCGTCGGGCTTCACCGGCTGGGTCATGGGCGCGGTTGAGATCGCGTCCGGTGTCACGCTGAACGGAGAGGACGCTGACAGCGTCATCGTGGCCGGCGACCACGACGCCTAAGCATCAACGACACCGAAGGCCGCGCGCATCTGCTCGCGGCCTTCGGCGTCGCGCACCGGCCTTAGCTGTCTCGACGAACCCGAAGCACGACATCTGACAGCTGGTGCGCATCCTCGCGCATGACGGGTCGCACCTCGTCCAGCTCGATGGTCCAGCCGTCAGGCAGCAACGCCCGGACCTCGACAGCACCGTGGTACTCGCTCGGGTCCCACCCGAGCTCGAGCGCCGCCACCATCGACTGCTCGGTGTGGTGATGTTCGATCCACAGCAGCACACCGCCCGGCGCCACCGCGTCAAACAGACGCGTGATCGGATCGGTCCCGGCGTCGAGCCGGATCGGCAGGTACGGCACCGATACCAGCTCATACATCTCAGGCTCGGGGGCGTCGGTCGTCAGGTCCAGCGGCATCCACGTCACCGGCAGGTCGCGCTGTGACGCTGCCATCGCCGCGCGATGGATCGCCACCTCCGAGATGTCCACGGCGACCACATCCCACCCAACCTCGGCGAGCCACATCGCATCGGCCCCCTCGCCGCATCCGGCGTCCAACGCCCGACCCGGGGTCAGCCTCGACGCCTCGCCCACAACCGTCTCGTTCGGGCGGCCGGACCACATCACGTCAACATCGGCGTACCTGGCGTCCCAGCTCGCCGCGTCGTCACCGATGTGTCGACGGCCGGCGCCATCAACATCGTCGTGCTGCGTGTGGTCTGTCATCTGGCGCTCCATTCGCAAAGCCGGGCACACGGCCCGACACACGTACGGTGCCACGCCGCCGACCTCGGGACGCCATCGTGAGCCAGAATCAGACGGACGCCGGCCGATGGCGTGCGCTCACGCTGCTGGCCACGGCCACCGTGCTGGCGATGGCCACCTGGTTCTCGGCGTCGGCTGTCGTGCCGCAGCTGCGAGTCCGATGGGAGCTGGGACCAAGCGCCGGTGCATGGCTCACGATCGCGGTGCAGATCGGCTTCGTGATCGGTGCTGTCGTGTCCGCGCTGCTGACACTGCCCGACCGGTTCCCACCGCGCCGAGTGATCCTCGGTGGCGCGCTGCTGGCGGCGGCCGCCAACCTCGGCCTGCTGGCGGTGGATGGCGCCGGAGGCGCCATCGTGCTGCGGGCGGTGACCGGCGCAGCGTTGGCCGCCGTCTACCCGCCAGGCATGAAGGCGATGGCTGCGTGGTTCCGGCGCGACCGTGGACTGGCCCTCGGGGTGATGGTTGGGGCGCTCACACTCGGGTCAGCGTTGCCGCATCTGGTCAACGGTCTTGGCGGGCTGTCCGTTGAGGTGGTCATCATCACGACCTCGCTGCTGACGGTCGGCGGCGGCGTGCTGGCGCAGACCGTGCGGCCGGGCCCGTTCCCGTTCCCGTCCGCTCCGTTCCGGCCACGTCAGATCTTCGACGTGCTGCGACACCGCCCCACACGGCTTGCGACGCTCGGCTACGTCGGCCATATGTGGGAGCTGTACGCGCTGTGGGCCTGGATCGTCGTGTTCCTATCGCGCGCGTTCGAGAAGGACGCCGTGACGTGGCAGGCGGCGGCGCCACTCGGCGCGTTCGCTGTGATCGGGATCGGCGCGCTCGGCTGTGTGGCCGGCGGTCGGATCGCCGACCGGACCACTCGCGAACGAGCCACGCGCATCTCGCTTGCGACGTCCGGGACGTCCGCCGCGTTGATCGGGCTGACGTTCGGTGGCCCGTGGTGGGTGGTGCTCGCCGTCGCGCTGGTCTGGGGCTTCTGGGTCGTTGCGGACTCGGCCCAGTTCTCGACGATCGTGACCGAGGTCGCCGACCAGCGGTTCGTCGGCACCGCGCTGACCGTCCAGACCGCGCTCGGGTTCGCGCTGACGGTCATCACGATCTGGCTGATCCCGGTCGTCGAGCGCGCCGTCACATGGCGATGGGCGTTCCTGCTGCTGGTGCCGGGACCGATCGTCGGCTACCTCGCGATGGGGCGCCTCGCCCGCCTGACAGCTCAGGCCTCGTCGGACGCGGCGGACGTCGCGGCGGCGTAGACCTCGCCGAGGTGGACGTAGCCGGCGACGTTCATGTAGATGTCACGCCCCTCGCCGAGGTCCTTAACGACCTTCGCTGGGACGCCTGCGACCAGCGAGTTTGGCGGGATGACCGCGCCTTCCTTCACGACGGCACCGGCCGCGACCAACGAGCCGGCGCCAACAACTGCGCCGTTAAGCACCACCGCGCCCATGCCCACAAGCACGCCGTCCTCCAACGTGCAGCCGTGAATCACCGCGCGGTGACCGATCGTGACATCATCACCGATGATGCACGGCGAGCCGGGGTCGGCGTGCAGCACGGTCCCGTCCTGCACGTTGGTGCGGGCACCGATCGTCACCGCCGAGTACTCAGCGCGAGCTACGACGCCGAACCAGATCGTGCTGTCGACGCCGAGCGTCACGTTGCCGCACAGCACCGCGTCGGCCGCGATGTAACTCGCAGCGCTCACGTCCGGGGTGGCGTCGTTGATGGTGAGGATGATGGGCACGGCACACTCCGGAGTGTTGGCTTCGAGCGCGAGGCAACCAGACACCGACGCACGAGGAAAGCAGGACGCCGTGACTGTGCAGCAGCAGCCGGGACGTGACCGGCCCGAGCATCGCCCTATCTCGGTGATCGGGTCCGAGCTGCGGGAGCTTGAGCGTCATATGGCCGAGATGCCACCCCACCACTCGGGCGGACGCGGAGCGAGCGCGTTCGACCGCGCCGATCGCCTACGTCGCGAGCTCGCTGCTGCCCACGCGGCGCACCAAGCGGGCCAGAGACAAGACCAGAGACCAGACCAGGACTAGGACCAGCAGTGATCCGCAGACCCGTCGACCTCATCCTCACCGCGATCGTGCGGGTCGTGCTGCGCGGGTTCTTCAGGCGGGTCGAGGTCGACGGGGACGTCAGCATCACGACGGGTCGCCCAGTGCTGGTGGTGGCCAACCACTCTTACGGGTTCATGGACCCGGTGGCGTTGGCGTACGTCTTCTCCCGGATTCCTCGCTTTCTCGCGAAATCCACGCTGTTCAAGCTGCTGCCGCTACGGCCGTTCCTCGCGCTGGCAGGTGTGATCCCGGTCGCCCGCCAGCAGGACGGCAGCGACACCAGCACCAACGACCGCATCTTCGCCGCGTGCTCTCGGGTGCTGGCCCGTGGCGGGCTGGTAGGCATCTTCCCCGAGGGCACCACCCATGACGACCCACGGATGCGAACCGTGCGGACCGGCGCCGCGCGGATCGCACTGGGCGCGTTCGAGGACGGCGTCACCGAGCTGGTGATCGTGCCAGTCGGTCTGGTGTTTGACGACAAGGTCGCGCTGCGGTCCCGGCTGCTGGCGCGCATCGGGCACCCGCTCCCGATGCAGCTGCTCGCGCGCGAGCTGATCGATGGCGGCATGCAGCCGTCCGAGAACGACCGCGACGCCGTCCGCCACCTCACAGACCGAATCGCCACCGAGCTGCGCGCCGTGGCGCCGAACTACGACGAACCGCGACTGGAGCACGTGCTGCGTCGCGCTGCCGAGGTGACGATCCGCGCCGAAGACGGGGTGCGAACCGGCCATGTCTCGCTGGCGGACGAAGAACGGCTCGCGCGACAGATCGCGGTGTCGGGCGACGACGCCGTGGCGCGCGTGGACGCGGCCCTCGCCCGATACCACCTGGACCTCGACATCGCGGGAATCGGAGATCTCCAAGTCGAGTCACGCACCGACGTGCGTGATCTGCTGCGTCGGTCTGTCGTCGCGACCGTCTGGCTGACGCTGCTGACCCCACTTGCCATCATCGGCCTGAGCTGGAACGTGGTGCCGTACACGCTGGTCCAGCTGGCGGGACGTGTCGTCCCCCGGCCCGTCACAAAGGGCACGATCCGGCTGTCGACCGCGCTGCTGGTGTTCCCGCTGACGTGGGCGTTCATCGCCCGGACCGATGCGTGGGACGGCTTCTGGCCGGGCCTCGTGGTCTGGGTGATCGCGCCGCTTCTAGGCATCATCGCGATCGTGTGGCTGGAGGGCCTCGTGCATGGCTACCGCGACTGGCGCGGTTGGCTGACCCTGACCGATCGACGTGCGCTGCTCCCCGCGATCGCAGTCGCCCGCGACGGCGTCGTCACAGCCGTCCGCGCCGCCGTTCCGCGCGGCGCTCGCGCCCACGATGTGGGTTGACGCTGCCAGCTTTGACCGCGTGGGCCCACATCACGATGTGAGCCCCGATTACGGTGCGCGGTGGCGCTACCGTCAGCGCGGTCCGCTGCACGTACGTCACTTGCCCGAGGTTTGCTGTGCGCGTCACCAACATCGGCCATGCCGGCCTCCTGCTCGAAACCAGCGGCGGCACCGTCGTGTGTGACCCGTGGTTCACACCCGCCTACTTCGGCTCGTGGTTCCCGTACCCCCGCAACGATGGCCTGTCGGCTGCCGTGCGGGAGGCCATCGCGACCTGCGACGTCCTGTACATCAGTCACTCGCACAAAGACCACCTCGATGAGGCGTTCTTGCGTGACCACGTCAACCACGATGCGCGTGTGCTGCTGCCCGATTTCTCGATTCAGCTGCTGCGCGACGAGCTGACCAGCATCGGGTTCCACCGCTTCGTCGCGTGCCCCGACCGCGAGTGGATCGACCTCGGTGATGGGCTGCGCGCCGCGATCATGGCGCTCGACGCACCCAACGTTGGGCCGATGGGTGACAGCTCACTGCTGGTTGAGGACCCGACAGCGCGCGTCCTGAACCAGAACGACGCGCACCCCTCCGATTTGGACTTCGCCACCGATGACCGTGGCACCGATGTACACCTGCTGCAACACGCAGGCGCGATCTGGTTCCCGATGGTCTATGACATCCCTCAGGCCGAGAAGGACGCGCTGATACAGGCAAAGCGTCGGCGCCAGGTGGACCGCGCCAGCGCGTACCTCGCGATGGTCGACGCGCCCCACTACGTGCCGATGGCCGGGCCGCCATGCTTCCTCGACGAAGATCTGTGGCTGTACAACGACCTGCCTGGGAACCCTTCGATCTTCCCCGACGGCGAGTGGTTCAACACCCAGCAGCGCGACCGCGGGAACAACCGCGGTGTGCTGACGATCCCGGGCACCGCGTTCGACATCGTCGACGGCGCGCTCACGATGGTTGATGGTGGCCTGTCCGACGCCGACCACACGGCATGCTTCGGCGCGGGCAAACAGGCCACCCTCGAGGCGTACCAAGCGGACTGGGCCGGCTGGCTCGCCACCGAGAAGTTGTCATGGGCGACGGGGGATGACGGCCCCCTGCTGCCAGGGCTGCGTGGCTGGCTGGAACCGATCTTGGCCGGCGCGACACACACGCGCGCCGGGGTCGGCGCCGCCGTCGGCCTGATCGCGGGCGACGAGAAGATCGTCCTCGACTTCCCGCTCGGAGAGGTGCGTACGTGGCGCGACGGTGAGGCACCTGCGTTCTGGTTCCGGTTCCCGCGGCCGTTGGTAGCCACGGCGCTGCGCGACCGCCAACCCGACTGGGTGAACACACTGCTGCTGTCGTGCCGCTTCGAGGCGCACCGCGACGGACCGTTCAACGAGTTCGTCTACACCTTTTTCAAGTCCCTTTCCACGGAACGAATGGCGTATTGCGAGCGCTTTTACGCTGAGAAAGCCGGCGCCGACAACAGGCCGTTGGCGTGGGTCGACGTGGACGGCTGGACCGTCGAGAAGCGGTGTCCGCACCAGGGCGCGCACCTGGACCGCGTCGGCACCGTCGAGGGCAACACGATCACGTGCGGGCTGCACGGCTGGGCGTTCGACCTTGAGACCGGGGCGTGCCTCAACAGCGAGGGAGAGGGCACGACACTGCGCGTTCGTGGCCGCACCGACCGCATCTCTGAGCTCGTGCAGGACTAGATTCATCGATGAATCGATGAACTGAGGAGGCTCGCAGTGCCAGACTGCTCACGCCGGGCCACGCACCACCCGATTATGACCCCGCAGTTTCACCATGTGACGCGCGCCTGTGGCGGATGTCGGCGCGAAGGGTGCGTTGTCCCGCGCTGTCCGAAGAGGACGTTCGAACCCCGGCAGCCCGACAGCGCATGGCACGAAACAG
Source organism: Nitriliruptoraceae bacterium (assembly GCA_047610595.1). GTDB lineage: Bacteria > Actinomycetota > Nitriliruptoria > Nitriliruptorales > Nitriliruptoraceae > JBFGFG01. Next base: position 23,826 of record JBLFZR010000012.1, read on the forward strand.
CGGCCACCGCTGGTGCCCAGACCCTGTGGCGGTGCCTCCGCTGTCGTGACACGCGCACCACAATCGCCTGACGGGCCCCTCTCTCCTGAGCGCGCACCGCGCCTCGGACCCCCCGTTCGGTCTGCGCGGTACGCTCAGGTCGTTGCGTCGCCGTCGGTGGCGCGTTCTGTATGTCCTGACATACAGCCTCCCGTCGCCGCGT
>JBLFZR010000013.1:0-23653 GCA_047610595.1 Nitriliruptoraceae bacterium
AGTGACCGGAAGGCGAGGCTGTCCCGGAACTCGGGCCGCACCCCGGTCAGTTGCACGCGACTGAACCGGGCGGCCAGCTGCTTCAGAAGCACCTCGAGCTCCTGGCGAGCCAACGCCGCGCCAAGGCCGTGATCGATGCCGCCGCCAGAGGTCAGGTGCTTCGGGCGTGGGCGCGTGAAGTCAAGTCGGTCTGGGTGCGGGAACACGGCGGGGTCTCGGTTGGCTGCGGCGATCATGACGAACACCGTCGCACCGGCCGCGATGACTTGGTCGTCGATCGGGATGTCTTCGAGTGAGTCGCACTGGCCGTGATGGAGGCTCCTCAGCTTGGGTTCTAACAAGCAGTTATGCCAACGATCAGGAGCTCCGGCACGGGCAAGGCGCTCCAGCAGGGGAGCCGCGAGCGCACGCCGGCGAACGCCACCTTGCAGTCAGCCTCAACCCTTGTTCGCGATGGAGTTGGGCCGCCCGCAGCGTTGCAAGTCGACTACATCGCCGTACAAACACCGACCAGCGCCGATAAAGGTTGACCGCTAGCTCCCGGCCTCGACGAGGCGCGTGGCCGTGCTCGCTCGGGGACGATCGTGACGCGCACTGCTCAGGTTGCTGATGCGTCCTATGGACCGGTATGGTTCGCCCGCCCCGGGGTCTTAGCTCAGTTGGTTAGAGCGCCTGCTCGACACGCAGGAGGCCACAGGTTCGAATCCTGTAGACCCCACCATACAAACGCGATCCCCAGCCGAACACGGCCGGGGATCGCGTTTTTGCGCATTTTTTCGTGCGGGTCCCACGTCCCTGACGGGCGTTTATTCGCGTTTATGCGGCGCTGACCTCGGGCTGACCTCGGCTTGACCGAGGTCGGACCCGTCCGACCCCGCGGGTCGGCGAACGGCGTATGGGGGCGAATCCGCTGTAGTCCTGGCCGCCACGCTGGCCATTGCCGGGGCCGGGGCCGGGGGTGATGTCGGTGTGAGGTCAGCTCGTCGAGCTGCGACAGCCGGTGCGTGCCACATCGGCGGCAGGTGACGGCGACACGAGTACGGGCCCCTTTCCTGACGCGCTGTCGGAGTCGGTTGCAGCCACAGCGAACCTCGGACGGTGGAGGTCAGCCGACCCGGAGACCATCGTGCTGCCCGACGACCTCATCACCTACGCCGAGGCGTGTGAGCTGCCCAGTTTCGACCCTGCGACCCCGATCACCCGGGACCAACTCCGCAAGGCGCCCGGGAAGACGGTGTCTTCCCGGGCGCGCGCCATGAAACCAACGGCCGACGCAGCTGGCGTATGTCGGCTCCTTGACGCCGACGTCCGGCTTCCGGGCGCTGGACTACAAAGACATGACCGGCTACACCAAGAACTGCACCTCCCGCAACGTTCGGATGCTCAGGTGCGAAGAGGAGTACGTCAACCATCACAGCGCTCGCAACCGAGCCCAGGACTGGGAGAAGTGGCATTGGGGTAGCACCGGCTGGCGCGTCTGAGGTTGTCCGCCGCGACGGGTTCAACGCGGCCAAGCCGCATCGGTCCGACCATGTGCCGGACGTCGCCCGACGGCGCGCACGGCCATCCGCTTACGATCCACGCCGTACAAGGACCTTCCATGCGACTTATGACCATGCTCCCGGCGATAGTGCTTCTCGCCGCCTCGATGGCCGGCTGCTCCATCCGGCAGGACGCGCCCATCGACACGTCGTCGATCAGCATCCCGGCTGGTCTTCCCGACTCCCAGCGCGTCCTCATCGAGGACGGCGAGCTCACGTTCGCGGAGTATGAGCGAGCCCTCTTCAACCTCGTCGACTGCATGACTGCCGAAGGGATCAAGGTCCTCGAGCCGGATCTCGTAGACGGCAAGTTCTACAGCTACACCGTCGCTCAGACCGACCGGAGCGACGCTGTCGTCGATGCCTGCGACACCGAGCACTTCTCGTACATCGAGCAGGTCTGGGCGGATGTCAACCCGCAGGACCCAGCCGACGAACAGCGTGAGATCGAGCAGGTCGCAAGCTGCTTGCGTGACCTCGGCTTTGAGGTCGAGTCGACGCAGGCCTCAGTGGTCCGATTTTCACAGGAGAGCCCGGCAGCCTTCTCGACGTGCATCAAAGGCTTGTGATGCGGCTCCGCTCGACGCTGGACCTGTCCGGCGTGGTTGCCCTCGCGATCACGCCGGCACTCGTCGCGCTGACCGCCATCGTGTTGTGGACCGATGACCGCCCCCCGGTGGTGCTCGCAGACGACGCGGCGACGGTCGAGACCCGCACTGCGTCCGAGGCGGAGCTTCCCGTCGACTACCTGGTGCGGTTCGAGCTCAAGGTGGCCACGGGCCGTCAGCTCCGGCTCATCGGCGGTCGCGGCCAAGCAGTCGCGACCTCGGTCTCGAACTCGGGGCCGGTCGCCTCGGGCGACGTCGTCGGGACCCTCGACGGTGTTGCGGTGCTTGCGCTGCACACGTCCACGCCGCTCCATCGCGTGCCCGCCCGCGGTGACACGGGCGACGACATCCTGGCACTCCGCGCCGCGCTGCGCTCCATCGGGGAAGCCGGCGTCGATGAAACGGGCGCGTGGTCCGCATCAACCGAGGGAGCCCTGAAGGCCGCAGCGGGACTCACCGTGGACCAGCCGATGCCCATCCTCATCTGGCTTCCCACGGCGCGGCTTCCCAACCTCGAAAGTCCACAGCTCGGCGAGGTGGTGACCGAGACCTGGGGGCGTGTCCCTGATGATGTGACTGCCGCGACCGCGGCTGCCCCGGTCGGTCTACCGTCGGCGCTCGCGACGCTCCGATGGATGGGGACCTCCCTCGACGGTGGCGTCACAGTGCTGGTCGTCATCGACAACGGCCTTTGGTCGGTGGCCGAGGAATCGTTGAACGAGTTGCCGTTGGGCATGGATGGTCCGCAGCAGGCGCTTGAGCTACGTGTGGCCCCAAGCGACAAGCTCGTCGGCGCACAGTTCGACCCGGCGGATGTTGTCGTCGATGGTGACCGCACCTGCATGCTGCGGCCAGACCGCAGCCCCTTTCCTGTCGAGATCGTCGAGGGACGCGACGGCGTCACGTTCGCCGTCGCCACCGAGGCGGCGACACTCGATGGGCTGGAGTACCTCGTCGGTGTCGGTCGCGATGCCACGGCGAGGTGTTGATGCCGACCGACGTCCTGACCGTCGACGATGTCAGCTATGGCTTCGTGCCAGACCATCCGCTGTTCGAGGGCGCCACGCTGCGCTTGGCGGCCGGCCGCTCGTTGGCGTTGGTCGGCCCCTCCGGCGTGGGCAAGTCCACGTTGCTGCGCATCTGCGCTGGCTTGATCTCGCCGTGGCGGGGAACGGTCCGGCCGCCGCCGGCCCACGAGGTCGCTTGGGTCCATCAGACGACCAACGTGTTCCCGACCCGCTCCGTCGCGGACAACATCCGGGTGGCGCAGCTCGCGGTCGGGGTCGAAGGCGCAGCGGCTGATGACCGAGCCGGACGGGCGTTGGAACGCGTTGGCCTTGCCGACCGCGCAGGGCAGCGCGCACGGACCCTCTCCGGCGGCGAGCGGCAGCGGCTGTGCATCGCTCGAGCGCTCGCGACCGACCCAGCCTGCGTCTACGCCGACGAACCGACGGGCCAGCTCGACCGCGTCACGTCCGAGTCGATCGCAGACACGCTGCTGGGGCTGACCGAGTCCGGCGCGTCTCTGCTGCTGGTCACCCACGACCTCGATTTCGCCGCACGCTGCGACGACGTGCTGGACCTCGGTCATGCGTAGCCGACACTCGTCTCGATCATGGGCCGCCATGGAGTGCGTGCTCGACGGCGTGCGTCAGGCAGCGGCCCACGCGATTACGACCCTCCTGGCCGCGGTGCTGCTCGCTGGTGCAATCCTGACCGCGATCGGTGCCGAGACTGCCGTCGTCGGCTCGCTCGTGGACACCGTCGAGGACGGGCTGCGCCACGGCCGCAACGCGTTCGCGGTGACGCCGGCCGGCGCGGCTTCCGACAACGCAGGCCGGTTGTCGACGGCGGCGTGTCTCCATCTGGCCAGCCAGCTGCCGTCGAGCTCGACCGTCGGGTGGATCGAGAACCGTGGTGCGACCACGGACGCCCGCACGGGGAGCATGACTGCGATCGGCGTCGCCCTCGACCGTGGTGCGCTGGAGATCTTCGACCCCGATCGAACGACCACGTCAGGCCGCCTGATCGGCGCGACGCTCGCTGAAGACGCGTTCCCGACCGCTGACGCGTCTTCGGCGGCCACGACCGCGCCGTTCGGGAGCGGCGGCCGGCCGCGGGAGGTCCTTCCCGCGACCGACCGGACGGGGCTTGTCGCCGGGCGCACGGCCGTGCTGTCCACCGTGACGCCGACGGCCGTGGACCTTTGTGTGTTCGAGTACGCGTCCCCGCCAGGCAGGAGCATCGATGTCAGCGAGGCGCGGCGTGCGGTCACAGTTGCCTTCGCCCGCACCGATGTCCGTATCGAGCGGCTCACCCGGACCGAGCCGCCTGCAACTGACCCGGTGGACGCGTACGCGTCCCGCGTCACGCGGTGGGGATGGGCCCTGGTTGCTGCCGTGGCCGCTGTCCTCCTTGGTGGGGTCATCGCGCTGGAACGACTTGAGACGGCGCTGTGGCGCTCGCTGTCTCGCGGCCAGTGGCCAGCCTCCGCCGTGTGGCTCACAACCCGACTCCACGTCATCGTCGTGCTCGCGACGGCCGGTGCCGCGATGGCGCTGCCGTCAGCCTCGTCGTGCTGCGTCTACGTCGCGGCTCGGGCACTGCTGGCGTCGCTGGCCGTAGCCGGCCTCGTTGCCGCCCTGCTCGGCGTGCTCGGCACGGTGATATCGCGCGACGACGATCTTCGCGCCGGATGAGGCCGACGCGTGCAGAACCCCGAGGTGCCCGGGCTCGGGTGAACCATCCCGAACGGGCACTATCGTCGTGGGGGCTGCAGCAAGGATCGAGGTAGCCCGCATAACGGGGGCTTGGAAGATGACGGTGGTCACCACGGCAACGGCGTGATCGTCTCGAGAAGGTTCGAGTCCGGTCGGCCGGCGTAGAGCGGCACCCGGATCCGCCAGCTCCGGAAGCTCGTCATCGCGAACGCAACCCGCTTGATCCACTTGGCCATGTTGTTCATCGACTCCGTGGGACCGTTGGTGTCGCCGGCCTGATGCCACGCCGTGAACTGTCCAGGCCAGCGGGTCAGCGCGCGCCCCATCTTGCGGACCTCTGCCGGACGACCGGGACGGCTGAGATCCGCCGAAAGCGCGTCGACGCACTCCAGCGCAAGCTCGGGGTCTCGGTGGTCGTAGAGCATCCTGACAGCCTCCTTTCCCTCCCACGCCGTGGCGACCTCCCCGTGCGGGTCGCCCGCTGCGAGCAGCCCGACGACGCGTGCGGTCGCGGCTTCGTCGAGCTTCTCCACCGCGATCGTCAGCCGGCGGCGGAGCCGGTAGGGCGGTCCCAGGGTCGGGACGAAGTCCCGGGCCGTCGAGGTCCAGAAGGTTGTGGACCTGCTCATCGACCACGCGAGGAGTCGCCCGGACGAGTCAGCAGGCGTCATCGCCTTCGGGTCCGAGCACGCGAACAGGATCGAGGCTGCGCTGCAGGCGTGACTCGGCGAGATGCGCGACCCACGGCTCGACGAGTTCTTCGACCCCAACCGGGATGACCGAGTCTTCGTCAAGAACATCGAGCGTGTCCAGGGCGATGAGCGGGACGCCATCATCCTGGCCGTCGGGTACTGCAAAGACGGCAATGGAAACCTGCCCTACCGATTCGGACCGCTCCTCCAAGAGGGCGGCGAGCGTCGCCTGAACGTGGCCGTGACCCGAGCCCGCAAGCGCCTGACGCTGGTCTCGTCCTTCACGCACGTGGACATGACGCCCGGCAAGTCGAAGGCACGTGGGGTGGAGCTCCTGCGGGACTATCTCCAGTACGTCGCCACAGGCGGAAATGACCTTGGCATGGCGGGGGAGGCGGAGCCGCTCAACGCCTTCGAGCATGACGTCAAGCGCAGACTCGAAGCTGCGGGCCTCATCGTCCACGCCCAGATCGGATCGTCGGGTTATCGGATCGACTTCGGCATCGTGCACCCCGACATGCCAGAGCGGTACCTGCTCGCGGTCGAGGCCACCGGTGCGTCCTATCACTCCTCGCCGACCGCGCGCGACCGGGACAGGCTCCGTCAGCAGGTCCTCGAACACATCGGCTGGCGGTTCCACAGGATCTGGTCGACCGACTGGTTCTACAACGCCGAAGCGGAGGTCGATCGCGTGCTCGATGCCGTCGAGGAAGCATGGCAAGCAGTCCAGCGCGGCCAGCCCGTGCGGACGGCTGCGGTAGCGCCACACCCATCAGTGATAAGCGAGATTGCGACTGCTCGCGCGGGGCCCGTGGGCCCTAAGCCACCGCTCCCGCGCCGACCGTCAAGCATCGAGGACTACTCGGCGCACCAGCTCAAGATGCTGGAGAGGTGGGTCGGGTCCGACGGAGTGATGCGCACAGACGAGGAGCTGGTGCGTGAGATGTTCTCCCACCTGCCCTTCGCCAGCCTTCGCGCCAAGATTCGGGCTGCGCTCGAACGTGCTGTGGCTAGCTAGGCGTGGTTTTCCCCGGCAGACTGATAGGACCAGCGTCGTGTCGCACCGTGCAGGCACAGTGCCGATGTTGGAAGCCTCCGGCCTAGTGACCTAGGCCTTCGCCGGGTTGTCCGTGCTGAATCTTCGTGATTCTTCGTCGGGAACCTCGGTTCGACCTTGGGATGACCGTGGGGCACGTCGCGGTCGGGCCGCTGACCTGCGAAGACATCGAGCACGCAACACGGGAGGCCAGACCATGCATTCTGTAGACCCCACCATACAAACGCGATCCCCAGCCGAAAAAGGCCGGGGATCGCGTTTTTGCGCATGTTCCTCGGTAAGCGTGATGCGCAGCGCTCCCGATTGTTCGTGTTGGTTCGGCGTCGATCGGGGGACGACCTCGGCCGGAGCACGGGTGGACCCTGCTGCGGGTCGGCGCATCCAAGACGGCGGTCAGACACAGTGACATCCCCGTCAGGCGGCTGCTGGGTGAGCTGCTGTGGCCGTTCATCGCCGTCTCAGCGGTTCGCCGCACGATGGCAGCAGGCCAGCTCGACCGCGAGCAGATTGGCCGCGAGACCGGCGCCACGGTGCGCTCCGTTCGCCACCCGCGACGCGGCTCGCGCGTACCTGTTAGGGTCGGTTGCGGAGTTGTACAACCGGCAGGGCTATCAGGCCCCGCCTCGGACGCCTCGCGCCAGCCGACTACGCCGCGCAGGTCGTGGCACGGTCACCGAAACCCTGGGTCCGGTAGATCTGGGCAACCTCATGAACCCTGTCGGACTGCGGGATGATGCCCGTGGGGCCGCAGCACGATTCGAGATTTCCATGCGCTCGCGACTCATCGCCCTGCTCGTCCCGCTGCTCGTCCTGGCCATGGCGGTGGTTGGCACTGCGGCCGCTGCGCCTGGCAACGGCGGTGAACGCGTCGACGTCATCGTCGTCCTGCACGACGGCGAGGACGCGCGCGACGCGGCCAGCGATGCGGCCCGCGAGCATCGTGCAGAGGTGGGCTTCGTCTACGAGCACGCCCTGCAGGGCTTCTCGGCCAGCGTGCCCGCGGGCCGGCTGCACGCGCTGCAGCGAGATCCGCGCGTGAGCTACGTCGAGGCCGATGCTCAGGTCTCGATCCAGGAGCAGACAATCCCGACGGGTGTCCGGCGCATCTTCGCTGATGGCAACGAAAACATCACCATCGACGGCAGCGACGTCGACCGGATCGATGTCGACGTCGCGATCATCGACACCGGCATCGACTACGAGCACCCAGACCTCGACGTTGTCGGCGGGGTGAACTGCACGGGCGGCGGACCGTTTGGCGGCCGCTGCAAGTCTGGCGGCGACGACGACCACTACCACGGCACACACGTGGCAGGCACCGTCGGCGCGATCGACAACGGCGTCGGCGTCGTCGGCGTCGCACCCGGCGCGCGCCTGTGGGCCGTCAAGGTCCTCGACCAGCGCGGATCTGGCTACACCAGCTGGATCGTCGCCGGTATCGACTGGGTGGCGGACAACGCCGACATCATTGAGGTCGCGAACATGAGCCTCGGCGGTTCCGGCTACAGCCAAGCCGAGTACGACGCCATCCAGGGAGCCGTCGACGCGGGTGTCGCCTTCGCGGTTGCCGCCGGCAACGACAACAACGATGCCGGCACCTACTCGCCAGCCGCGTTCGACAACGTGCTGACCGTCTCGGCGCTGGCCGACTTCGACGGGCAGCCAGGCGGATCCATCACGAACACCTCCGCGTACTGCCGGGACGACCAGGACGACACGCTTGCCGACTTCTCCAACTGGGGCAGTGCCGTGGACATCGCTGCCCCTGGCGTCTGCATCCTGTCGACGTACCCGATCGAGAAGGGTGCGTACGGCACGATCAGCGGCACATCAATGGCCTCACCGCACGCTGCTGGTGCACTCGCACTGCTGGCGTCATCCGACGACCCAGGCAACGCTGCGGACGTCTACAACCTCTATGCCGAAGTCACCGACAGCGGCAACTTCAGCTGGGTCGACGACTCCGAAGATGGGAGCTTCGAGCCGTTGTTGGACGTCAGCGACACAACACGGTTCAACCCGACGCTGGTCGCTAACGACGGCGGCGGCGGCACGATCGACAACCCACCGACGTCGGACTTCAGCTTCGGCTGTACGGAGCTGGCCTGCGCCTTCACCGACACGAGTGCCGACGACGGCACGATTATCAGCTGGGACTGGGACCTCGGTGACGGCACCACCTCGACCGAACAGGACCTATCGCACACGTTCGGCAGCGGCGGCTCGTACACGGTCACGCTCACTGTGACCGACGACGCCGGTCAGGCCAGTAGCAGCTCTCGGGGCGTCTCCGTCACCGAGGCCGGCACCATCTCGCTGAGCGCCTACGGCTACAAGGACAAGGGACGCCACAGCGTCGACCTCACGTGGTCTGGTGCGTCGTCCGTGAACGTCGACATCTACCGCGATGGCGAGGTGATCGCGACGATGCCCGACGGTGGCGCGTACACAGATTCCACCGACAGCCGTGGCGGCGCGACCTACAACTACCGCCTGTGCGAGGCCGACACAGACAGCTGCTCCAACACCAAGACCGTGGTGTTCTGACCACACGGATCTTGACGCGTGCCGGCCGGCCCATCCCTGCGACGCTTCGTGAGGTGATCGACGGGACCGCGGGTGCGCCCGAGCTGGATGAGCTCGCTGGCCTGCTGGTGTCGCGCAACGGCTGGCGTAAGGGACCCACACGCAGGAGCTTCGGGTGCAACGGCACGCAGGCAGCTGCGAGCGACGTGTGCGACGTGCCTCGATGGCGGTGGCTGTACGTCGCGTGCAGGCGCGTCCCGTGCGTCGTGCGGCGCGGGACACGATGCCAGGCCGCACGTACTCTGACCTGGGGCGAAGGGCCGACTGACCGTGGCACAGATCAAGCAGGCCGTTGCTGCGGAGATGGCGCGCCTTGTCGAGCGCACGAGGAAGCTCGAACGGTCGCAACGGGTGCTTTTCGACGTTGCGTCAGCGCTGGGCCCATCGCTCGCGATTGATCCGGTGCTCAAGATCGCGCTGGCAGCGGTCAGAGACGTTGTCGACGACGTCAAGGGCGGCACCATCGTGCTGCTCGAGGGCGACGTGCTGCGTATCGCGGCGTGCGAACCGGCCGTTTCGCCGGACGTGCTCGCGATGCGCCTGCCGGTCTCGCGGGGCTTGTCCGGCTATGTCGTGCGCAACCGCGTTGCCTATCGGACGGGGAACCTGCTGACAGACCCGCACCTGGACGTCGCCGCAGCGGGCACCGGGAGCAACGCGACGATCGTGTCGTGGATGGGTGTGCCACTCATCGTCCTCGGTTCAGTCATCGGCTTGATCCAAGTCGACTCCGCCCGTGAGGACGCCTTCGATGACGCGGACGAATCAGCGATGGTCGGGCTCAGCGCGCTGGTTGCCGGTGCCATCGAGTCAGCCCGCAGGTACGAGGCCCTCGCCGGGGTTGCGCGACTCAAGGCCGAGTTCCTCAAGCGGGTTTCGCACGAGCTGCGCACACCGATGACGATCATGCAGGGGTTTGCGGACACGCTCGGTGGCGTGGGGGAGCAGCTGGACGAGGTCGCTCGGCGAAGCATGGTGGAGCGCATCGCCGCCGCCAGTCATCGGATGGGCTACCTCGTGGAGGAGATGCTCACGATGGCATCGCTGGACGCAGATAGCGCGACGCCGAGTCCGGTGGTCGTGCCGGTCCGCGAGCTGCTTGAGGCAACCGTGGCGTCCGTCGGCGCCAACGAGAAGGTGGAGCTGCGACTACCGCGCGACCTCACGGTGCACTGTGACCCGGTGCTGCTGCGTCAGGTGCTGGCGCCGCTGGTGGACAACGTCGTGAAGTACGCGCAGACAGGTTGGATCGAGGTTGCGGTCGCGGGGGATCAGCTGAAAATCTCTGTGTGTGACGCAGGTCCCGGTGTGTCGTCCAAGCTCGCGCCGCGGGTTTTCGATCGCTTCGTGCGCGGCGGCCACACCTTGGCAGGCATGGGGCTCGGTTTGGCGATCAGCCGGGATCTCGCCGTGGTGCTGCGAGCCACCGTGCGTCTGGAAGACGCGCAACAAGGCGCACGGTTCGTGGTGCAGCTGCCGATCGGCTGAGATTCACACCGCGGTCGGGTCTGCGATTTGCCCTTGAGCGGGCGACCCGCTTCCCTCATCAAAGTTAGGTGAGGTTCACCTAACTTTCCCGGACTTTCGCAGCAGGATCTGAACCATGCGCACCTCCCGCCTTATCGCCACGGCACTCGCCATCGCGACGCTCTGTACCGCGTGCACCGCGACATCCGACGGGGACGGCGTCCTCACGATCTACGCCGGACGTGGCGAAGACCTCATCGCACAGGTCATCGCGGACTTCGAGGCTGACACCGGCATCGACGTCGAGGTCCGGTACGCCGGCACCGCCGAGCTGGCTGCGCAGCTGCTCGAGGAGAGCGACGCCACTCCAGCCGACCTGTTCTGGGCGCAGGACGCCGGCGCGCTCGGTGCGGTTGATCAGGCCGGACTGCTCACGACGCTGCCTGACGACGTGCTAAACCTCGTCGAGCCCGCGAACCGAGCCGACAACGGCAGCTGGGTCGGTGTCACCGGTCGTGCCCGCGTGATCGTCTGGTCGACGGAGCGCCTCACCGAGGCTGACGTCCCGACGTCGGTGTTGGACCTCACCGATCCGCAGTGGCGCGGCCGCGTCGGCTGGGCGCCGACGAACGGATCGTTCCAAGCGTTCGTGACCGCGATGCGCGTCACGCTGGGCGAGGACGTAACCAAGAGCTGGCTCGAGGGCATGCTCGCCAACGACGTGCAGGAGTACTCCAACAACTCCTCGCAGGTCGAGGCTGTAGGCCGCGGCGAGATCGATCTGGGGCTGGTCAACCACTACTACCTGCTGCGCTTCCTGGCGGAAGACCCGTCGTTCCCGGCCGCGAACGCGTTCCCGTCCGGTGACATCGGCTCGCTGCTGAACGTCTCGGGCATCGCACAGCTGAAGGGGTCAGGTGACGACGAGCTTGCCGTGCAGTTCGTGACGTTCCTGCTCAGCCAAGAGGTACAGAGCTACTTCGCAGCTGTCACCGACGAGGCGGAGTACCCGTTGGTCGCGGGCGTCGAACCGTCCTCCGTGCTGCCCTCCTTGTCGGAGCTGAACCCGCCAGCCGTTGATCTGTCGGACCTCGCCGACCTCGAGGGCACGCTCGAGCTGCTGCGTGAGGTTGGTGCGCTTCAGTGACAGCACGCACGCAGCGCGGGTGACCGCGCTGCCCGCCCCCCGACGCGCCGCCGCTGGTCAACCGACCCCGGCGGCCGTTTGGCTGCCCGCGTTGCTCGTCGGCGCGGCCGTGTTGGTCACGCCGGCGTGGCTGATCTTTCGGGCATCTGCGGGCGGCGCGGCCACCGTCATCGAGGTGCTGGACGCCGAAGCCCTGCGGCTGCTGGTGCGCACCTTGGGGCTGGCCATCACGGTCACCGTCGCGTGCGTGATGATCGCCGTACCGCTGGCGATCATCACGACGCGGACGGATATCCCTGGCCGTCGGGTGCTCGCAGCTCTTGTAGCCCTGCCACTGGTCGTGCCGACCTTTGTCGGGGCGTACGCGTTGGTCGCCACGTTCGCGCCCGGCGGGCTGGCTGGCGATCTTGTGGCGTGGCTTGGATGGGATGTGACCGTGCCCAGCCCGTACGGCTTCGGAGGAGCAGCGACGGCTCTGACGCTGTTCAGCTACCCGTACGTGCTGCTGACCGTCCGGTCGGCGCTGACGCGGCTCGATCCTTCCCAAGAGGAGGCCAGCAGGACGTTGGGCGTCGGCCCGTGGGTCACGCTCTGGCGCGTGACGCTGCCGCAGCTGCGCCCATCGATCGCTGCAGGTTCGCTGCTGGTCGTGCTGTACGTGCTCAGTGACTTCGGCGCCGTGAGCTTGCTGCGCTACTCGACGTTCACGCGGGCCATCTTCCTGCGTTACACGTCGGCGTTCGACCGCACCCCGGCAGCCGTGCTCGGTCTGCTGCTGGTCGCGATGACGCTGGTGGTTCTGGCGCTGGAAGCACGCCTTGGACGCTCGCGCGTCGAAGACCTGGCGACCGGTGGCGGGGGTGTGCGTCGGCCGGCGTCGGTGCTGGCTCTCGGACGGTGGCGCTGGCTGGCCGCGCTGGCCTGCGCCAGTGTGGTGATCGCGGCGCTGGTCGGACCAGTGATGGTGACGCTGATCTGGCTCGCGCGTGGGCTCGCTGCAGGCGAACCGGTCTGGCCGAGCATCAGCTCGGTTGTGCACACCTTCGAGGCCGCCGCGCTCGGTGCGGTCGCGTCCGTGCTGGCGGCCTATCCGATCGCCCTGTGGTCGACCCGTCGGAGCTCGCGGATGGCTCGGTTCATCGAGCGTGCGGCACACACCGGATACGCGCTGCCCGGCATCGTCGTCGCTCTTAGCTTGGTGTTCCTCGGCGTACGGCTCGGCCCGCTGTACCAAAGCCGCGCGATGCTGGTGGCGGCGTACGTCGTGCTGTTCCTCCCGCAGGCGCTTGGCGCGATCCGGACCTCGTTGCTGCAGGTGCCGGCGTCCGTCGAGGAGGCAGCTCGCATGCTCGGTGACACGCCGACGCGTGCGCTGGTTCGGGCGGTGATGCCCGTGGCGCGTGGCGGCGCCTGGTCCGGCGGTGCGCTGGTGTTTCTCACCGTCGTCAAGGAGCTACCGGCGACCCTGTTGCTGGCGCCGACGGGCTACGACACGTTGGCGACCCGCGTGTGGTCTGCCACGACCGAGGCGTTCTTCGGCCGCGCATCCGGCCCGGTGCTGGCGCTGCTGCTGGTCGGCGCGGTGCCGCTTGGGCTGCTGCAGCTGATCGGCGGCATGGGGGACCGGCCCGAGCGGCCCCGGCAGGACCCGAGCGTCAGGCGTCGGCGGGGAACGTCACGACCGGCCCCGTGACAGCGACGCGGACACGGTCCGCGCGGCGGACCGTGACGTCTGGCATGGCCCGGACACGTAGCACCGGTCCGCTGTCGAGGGTCACGCTGATGAGCTGGTCGTGGCCGAAGTAGGTCACGTCCGCAACCGTGCCAGTGGCTTGACCCATGGCGCTCACTGTCAGCTGCTCGGGGCGAATCACCACAGCCAACGCTGTCGTGCCCAAAGGCGTGGCGCTGGTCAGGCGGCCGACCGGCGTGTCAACGAGGTAGCGACCGGCACGGACACCGTCGACGACGTCGGCGTGACCGACAAACTCGGCCACGAAGCGGGTGGCAGGCGCGGCATACAGCTCGCTTGGGGTCGCGACCTGATGGAGGGTGCCAGCCCGAATCACTGCGACGCGGTCCGCCGTGGACAGCGCCTCTTCTTGGTCGTGGGTCACGAACAGCGCCGTCGCGTTCGCACGCTGGAGGATGTCGCGGACCTCGCGGCGGACCTGGTCGCGCAGCGCGGCGTCGAGGTTCGAGAACGGCTCATCGAGCAGCACGACCCCGGGCTGGGGCGCCAGCGCCCGCGCCAGCGCCACGCGCTGCTGCTGTCCGCCCGACAGCTGTGACGGGCGACGGTCGGCCTGCTCGGTCAGCCCGACAAGCGCCAGCGCATCGGCCACCTGCACTGCCCTGCCGGGGGCACGCCGCGCGATGCCGTATCCCACGTTCTCGGCGACGCTCAGATGCCCGAACAGGGCGTAGTCCTGAAACACCATGCCGATGCGTCGCTGCTCCGGTGGCACGCTGCGGCGCCCGTCGGCCACCACCTCGCCGTTGAGTGTGATCGTGCCGGCGTCCGGCACGTCAAGCCCCGCGACCAGCCGAAGTGCCGTGGTCTTGCCGCAGCCTGACGGGCCCAAGATCGCCAGCAGCTCGCCGCGGGCAACATCAAGATCCAGGCCGTCCAGCGCTGCGACGTCACCGAACCGTCGCGTGAGGCCCCGCAGCTGCAGCACTGGCTCGACCGCGACAGGTATGGCAGGGACGGTGGGGGCGGTGGGGTTGTTGCGGGACACGTGCGGCACTCCGGACGGTTGGCCATCGCAGGTGAGGCTACCCTTACTGGTACCGCGGCATCCCAGCCGTCAGACCAACGCTCGAGACGCCACACGAAGGTCGACGCCATCGCATCTTCCCCGAACGCCACGCTCGCGTCGTTGACGCCCGCGCAGCGGATGCTGCGTAAGCATTCGCTGGTGGAGCGCATGCTCTCGGATGTTGTAGGGATCTCTTGGGCAGCGGTGCATCATGAGGCTGATCGGTGGGGCGATGAGGTGTCCGATGAGGCAGAGCAGCATCTGGTAGCGCTGCTCGGTGACCCTGGCACCTGTCCGCACGGCAACCCGATCCCCGGATCTGCCAACATCCCCGACCAGTCCGCTGCCGTTCCTCTCGCCACCGTTCCGCTCGGACCGGTGCGCGTGGTGCGTATCGGCGAGGTTGTGGAGGAAGATGACGAGGTGATGTTGCTGCTCGCCGCGGCCGGCTTCACGCCGGGTGCGGGCTGCGAGGTCATTGCCGTACAGCCGGATGGCTCTGTCGTTGTTGCTGGGTCGCGCGCGGACACGGTTGTCCCGGCCCGTGCGGCCGGCGAGGTGTACGTCGAGCTCGTGTAAGCGGTAGCTCCTCAGCGGTAGAGTTGCATGCATGAAAACACCTCCGACGAAGCCCACGACGCCCCCTGACACGCGACGCGCCGTCGTGGTGACAGGCGACCGCATCCTTGTCGCGATGCCGGAGGATGCCGAGCGTCGAACCAGGGCCGGGATCTTGGTCCCGGCCACTGCGCGTTCGGTCGACCGCCGAGGCTTGTGGGGGACGACGCTTGGCGTCGGACCGAACGTGCGCAACGTGAACGTCAACGATGACGTGCTGTACCTCCCCGAGGATGCGATCGAGGTGGACGTCCACGGCGACGTCTATCTGATCGTCCGCGAGCGAGATGTCCACGCCGTCGCAACCGACCGCCCTGAGGGCGGGATGGGGCTGTACCTGTGACCGACGACCTGTACGCACACACCCGTTCGACGGTGGCCGCCGCCACGTGGGGCCCGCCGAACACCGGCGTCATCCTCGGCCGGCTGCTGCTGGATGCCACCCAGCTGCAGCTCTGGGCCGGGCAGATCGAGCAGCAGCAGGGCGTGGCCGTCGAGGCGCATCATGCGGTCGCGTCGGCCGTCGGCCGGGCGCTGGTCGCAGCCCCCGGTCTGAACCGCGTCGTACGCCTCGGGGCGCCGACCCAGCGCAACGGGGTGGCGGTGACGATCGTCGACCGTGGGCACCACGTGCGTGTCGATGACGCGGACCTGCTGAGCGTCTCGGCGTTGGCAGACGCAGCGTGGCACCACGTCGACGATGACGCCTCGTGGGAGCAGACCGGTCGCGCGCTGCGGTTCATCCCGAGCGCGATGCTGCGCGTTGTGCTTCGGCTGGTGGGCCTGATGGGCCGGGTCGGTGCGGCCGTGCCGGGCCTCGGTGTCGAGCCGGGCGCGATGGGCGCCGCCGTCGTCGAGCGTGGCGCTGGCTTCGATACGCAGTTCAACCCGCCCGTGCCGCACATCGCGGCCGGGGTGCACGTCGTGGTTGGAGCCATCACGGACCGGGTGATCGCGCACGCAGGCGTGCCTGCGGTTCGCCCGACGCTCGAGATTGATGTCACCGTCGACGCACGGCTGTGTGCCAACGACGAGCTCGAGGTGTTTGTTGATGTCATACGCGCTGCGCTCGATGACCCGTGGAGCCTCGGTGCCCCAGAGGTCGACGGCGTTGCGGGTGCCGACACCCAGCTACGTCACGACCCGGTCAAGAGCTGACCCGAGGCCGATCGGCCTCGGTGACGTGGCCGGTACCGTCCAGTGGCGTAACCGCGCGTCATATCTCAGGAGCCGCCGTGTCGTCCGTCGCCTCGTCCACCGCCGCTGGACCACCACCCGGGATGCGGGTACGGCTGTCGTCGAACGAGTCCCCGTACGGCGTGTCGCCGGCGGCGTTGGCCGCAGCACAACTCGTCACCAGTGAGCTGCATCTGTACCCAGATGACCAGTCCGTAGCGCTGCGTCAGGCGCTCGCGAAGCTCGAGGGGACCGACATGGCGTCGGTGTCGATCGGGACGGGCTCGTCGGGGATCTTGATGGACCTGGTCGCGAGTGAGTGCCACGACGGGCAGGGCAGCGTGCTCGCGTACGACCGCGCGTTCATCGTCTACCGGCTGGCGGCCCGCAACGCTGGCGTCGCGTACGTCGAGGCACCGACCGCCGGACCGGCGACGCAGCAGTCTTCCGGCTACGCCCGCGACCCGCAGGCGCTGCTGGATGCCATCGATGACACGACCCGCATCGTGATCGTCGACAATCCGGGGAACCCGACCGGTGCGCACCTTGACGCCGACGGCTTGCGTGCCGTCGTTGCGGGCGTACCCGAGCATGTGGTGCTGCTCATCGATGAGGCGTACTGGCAGTACGGGGCGGGGCACGCCGGCTACGCCCGTGTTCGTGATCTGGACGTCACGCACCCGAGGTTGATTGTCACCTCGACCTTCAGCAAGGCGCACGCGTTGGCCGGTCTTCGCATCGGTTACGTCACGGGCGCAGCTGAGGTGGTGCAGGCCATCGACGGCTGGCGTCCCCGGTTCAACGCCAACGCCATCGGTCAGGCCGCCGCGGTCGCGTCGCTCGCCGACACCGACCACATGGATGCGACCGTCCGACAGACCATCGAGCAGCGTCGTCGTACGGCCGACGGGCTGCGCGCGCTCGGTATCCCGTTCACCGACGGGCTCGGCAACTTCCTCACGTTCGAGCTCGGCACCGAGGCTGGACCGGTCGTCGAGGCGTTCGCGTCCCGCGGCGTCGGCATCCGTCCGCTCCAGCCGTACGGCATGACACAGCAGATTCGCGTTTCGATCGGGCTCGCGACCGACACCGACGACTTCCTGACCGCGGCAGCCGACGTCCTTTCCGACGTCCCAGCCCGCGGCTGAGGGTTCACATATGCCACCGTTGCAACTGTCCTTTCTTACCAGCGCTGCCGAGCTCGAGCAGCTGCGGCCGTCCGGTCACGAGGTCGCCATCGTTGGGCGCTCGAACGTGGGCAAATCCTCGTTGCTGAACGCGCTGGGCAACCGCAAGCAGCTCGCCCGCACGTCCAACACCCCCGGGCGCACACAGCTGCTGAACCAGTTCGAGCTGCAGAGCGGCGGCACCCTGGTTGACCTCCCGGGCTACGGCTACGCCAAGGCGCCCGCGAACGTGCGCGCGGCGTGGGCCAAGCGGATGTACGACTATCTCGGCGAGCGCCAGGGGCTGTCGATGATCATGGTGCTCGTCGACGGAGAGGTGGGCCCCACCAAGCTGGATCTGAACATGCTCGAGTGGCTGCGTGTGCGCCAGCGTCCAGTCACGATCGTGGCCACCAAGCATGACAAGGTGAAGTCCTCGGCACGCGTCAAGCGCAAGCGCGAGCTCGCGAGCAAGTGCGGCGTCGAGCAGAGCGAGGTCATCTGGGTCAGCTCGACCAAGGGCGTGGGCCTCGACACCCTGCGTGGTCGGGTCGAGGGCTGGCTCCGCTGACACGATGTTGACTGACCCAGCTGGGTCAGCTGCTGTGCGGCGGCGTACGCCGTTTTGCGGACCGGTTGGCGTTACGCTTGCGGTCATCCTCGACCGGCGGGATTCCCGGTGCATCTGCGATCTACCGCATCGCGACAGCTCGTGATCAGCCTGCTGGCAGCGACCGTGTTAGCGGGCTGCGCCGGGCGGTCGGTTCCTGCGGTCGATGTGGCCGCAGCCGCGGTTGGCGCGACGTCGCCGATGGCTGGCGACGTGCTGATCTTCGGCGGCTGGCCCCAGACGGCGGCGTTCGTGCAGGATGCCAGCGCCGCGGGCGATGCCAGCGTCGTCAACATCTTCGCATCGTGGTGTGCGCCGTGTGAGGCTGAGCTGCCAGTGCTGCTGGCGGCCAGCGAAAACGAGCCTGGCGTCCAGTTCCTCGGTGTGGCAAGCGAAGATCGGGTCAAGGAGGCAGCACCGTTCATCGAACGTATGGCTGTCACCTGGCCCACGATCTTAGATCTAACGGCCACCACGCACATCGCGTTCGAAGGCATCGCGATGCCAACGACCGCGTTCTTTGACGTGACCGGGAGCCTCGTGTCGGTCGTGACGGGCCTGCTGACCCCCGAGATGCTGGCAGACGAGCTATCGAGAATCCGACCGTGACGGTCGCCGTGGGGAAGCCCGGTCCGGATGTCACGACCACGGATGGGCATCGGTTGACGAGTCGGATGCTCGGCGATGACGCCGCGCCGATCGTGATCTTGCAGCACGGCGTGGGCTCGTCGGTGACGTTTCTGGTCGAGGCGATCGCACCGCCGCTGGTTGCGGCAGGCTGGTGTGTGGTGGCCGCAGATCTGCGTGGCCACGGAGACGCAAGTCCTGTGGTGGACGTCGCCTCGTACAGCCTTTCGCTGCTGGCGGCTGATGTCGGTGCGTTGGTCGCTGCGACCGGGGCCGCGGCGTGTGGCGGCGTGAGCCTCGGTGGGCACGCGGCCGTCGCGGCGGCGGTCGCCGGTCTGGTCGATGACACCCGACTGGTTGCTGCGCTGCCCGCGTGGCTCGGACCGTCGCTGCCCGGCGTTGGAGCCCACGCGCTGGTCGCCGACGAGGTGCGCCGCGTCGGCGTCGCGGGGATGCTGGCCCGCCTCGTGGCCGAGACAGGGCTGCCCGCGTGGCTGCACACGGTGCTGCTGCGCGATCTCGCCGCGTCAGACCCGGCTTCGCTCGAAGCCGCCCTGCAGGCGCTCGACGGCGGCGTCGCCCCGACCCTTGATGAGATCGCAACCCTCCCGCTCGGCTTGGGCGTCGTGAGCTGGCCCGACGACCCAGGCCACCCGGTTGCCGTTGCCCGGGCGTGGGCCAAGGCAGCCGCGGGCTCAAACCACGTCACGCTCGCCCTCTCTGACCTCGACGACAGGCCGCACGCCCTCGGGCGCGCCATGCTGATCGCGCTGGGCAACCCGTAAGGTCGCGTCCCGAGTTTCCCCTCACAGCGAGGGGAAACTCGGGCTCAGATCTGGGGTGTGCGGGTGCGCTTGCTCAGCATCGCCTCGGCGGTGCGTGAGGCGGGTGGACGGCCAAGGACGGTGCTCATCCACTGGCTGATATCCACCAACGCTGCAAGATCAACGCCAGTCCGGACGCCGCTGCCGTGCAGCGCGTACACCAGATCTTCGGTGGCGAGGTTGCCCTTGGCGCCGGGGGCGTACGGGCAGCCGCCGAGGCCACCGACGCTGGTGTCGGCGACCGTGACGCCGGCGGTGAACGCTGCGAGGGTGTTGGCCAGCCCCTGCCCGAACGTGTCATGCATATGGACGGCGAGCACGCCAGCAGGCACGCCCGCGTCGTACAGGCCGTCAAGCACGGCGTGGACGTCGCCCACGGTTCCGACGCCGATGGTGTCGCCCAGCGAGATCTCGTCGCAGCCCATCGTCAGCAGCGCCTCGGTCATCGACACCACGCTGGCAACGGCCGTCGGTCCATCAAACGGGCAGCCCAGCACCGTGGAGAGGTACCCGCGGACGCGGACGCCGGCGGCCTTCGCGGTCGCCACGACCGGCGCGACCATCTCAAGTGACTCGGCCATCGTGCGGTTGATGTTCGCCTTCGAGAACCCCTCGGAGGCTGCGACGAAGATCGCCACCTCGCGCGACCCGGCAGCCAACGCGGCCTCCAAGCCCTTGGCGTTGGGCACCAGCACGGGGTAGCGCACACCCTCGACGGGCGATATGCCGGCCATCACGTCAGCGCCGTCTGCCAGCTGGGGCACCCATTTGGGGTGCACAAACGACGTCGCCTCCACCACCTGCAGACCGGTACGGGCCAGCCGGTCAATCAGCTCGATCTTGGCCTCTGTCGCGATGACACCGGCCTCGTTCTGCAGCCCGTCACGCGGGCCAACCTCCACGATCGTTACCTGCGCGGGCAGGTGGTTGGCCGCAGCGTTCACGTCTCGTCCGTCTCGTCGTCGGGGATCACGGTGACCAACGCCTGGCCGGCCTGCACCGCATCCCCGGCGACCAGTGTCAGGCCAGAGACGGTGCCGTCCGACGGTGCTGTGATCGGGTGCTCCATCTTCATCGCCTCCACGACCAGCAGCGTTTGGCCCTTCGTGACACGATCGCCGTCGGCGACATCGACCGTTACGACAGCACCCGGCATCGGCGATAGCAGCGCAGCGCTTCCGCCCACCGCGTCTAGGTCAGCGTGGCGTGTCGCCGGCATAATCACCAGCGCCCGGGTCCGGCCGTTGGCGTGCAACCACACTGTGGCACCGTCCACAGCCGCTGTCGCCGCCCAGCCGTCAAAGGGCTCGGTCGCCGCTGCGGGCCGAGCCAGTGCGGCACGCGCCGTGCCGGGGAACGGCTGCCAGCGACCGTCGGTGGTCGGCACCACAACATGCTTCGTCGCGGTGCCCGCAGCCAGGTCTGTATCAACGGTGACCTCAGTGCCGGACGCGCTGCGGCGCACCGTGCAGCGGCGGACATCCTCATCGTCAGCCAGCGTCACGACCCAGCCGCCAGCGCCGCTGCGACGGGCACCGATCGATTCCCACGGTCCCGAGCTCGCGTCCCGCAGCACGCGACTGGACGCAAGCTCGGCCGCAGCGACGGCGAAGGCTGCATCGCCCAACGCGGGTGGCGACCACTGCCATCCGTCGAGCCAGGACGTCGTGAGCGTGTCTGCGACAACCTCCTCGGACGACAGCAGGTCGCCGAGCCACTCGAGGTTCTGCCGGAGCCCAAGCGCGACCGTAGATCGCACCGCATCGGTCAGCAGTGTGAGCGCCTGCGCCCTGTCTGCGCCGTGGACGATGAGCTTGGCAAGCATCGGGTCGTAGTGCGGGGTGACGACGCTTCCTGCCTCGATACCGCTGTCAAATCGCACATGTGGCGGTGTCGACAGCGCAAGGACGGTGCCCGTCTGCGGTAGGAAGCCCACTGCCGGGTCCTCGGCGTACAGGCGCACCTCCATCGCGTGGCCGGTGCCGATGACGTCCTCCTGCGCAACGCCGAGCGGCTCCCCAGCTGCAGCGCGCAGCTGGAGCTCGACGAGGTCCAGCCCGGTGACCATCTCTGTGACTGGGTGCTCGACCTGCAAACGCGTGTTCATCTCGAGGAAGTAAACGTCGCGACCGTTGCCATCCAGCAAGAACTCCACGGTGCCAGCGCCGACGTAGTCGACGGCTGTGGCAGCCTGGACGGCCGCCGCCAACAGCGCCGCGCGCACATCGGGCGCGAGGTGCGCGGCCGGGGCTTCTTCGACGACCTTCTGGTGGCGACGCTGCAACGAGCAGTCGCGTTCGAGCACGTGAATCACGTGGCCGTGGGTGTCGCCCATGACCTGCACCTCGACGTGGCGCGGGTTGCTGATCAGCTTCTCGACGATCATCCGGTCGTCACCGAAGGCGCTCATCGCCTCGCGCTTGGCAGCGGCCAGCGCATCGGCCGCGTCCGCAGGATCATGCACGGCACGCATGCCCTTACCGCCCCCGCCAGAGACGGCCTTCAGCAGCAGCGGGTAGCCGACCTCGTGCAGCCGACCGAGGAGCTCGGCGTCGGTCAGCGTGACATCCTCGATGCCCGGCACGACGGGCACACCAGCGGCCGCGAGGTGCAGCTTGGCCGCAGCCTTGTCGCCCATCAGGCGGATCACTGCCGCTGAGGGGCCGACGAACGCGATGCCGGCGGCGGCGAGCGCCTCCGCCAGCTCTGCGTTCTCGGACAGGAAGCCGTAGCCCGGGTGCACGGCCTCGGCGCCGGACGCGATGGCTGCGTCCACGATGGCGTCCACCCGGAGGTAGGACTGTGTCGCGGGGGACGGACCGATGTAGATCGCCTCGTCGGCGAACCGGACGTACGGGGCGTCCCGATCGGCGTCGCTGTAGACGGCGATGGCACGGATGCCGAGGCGGCGGCAGGTGCGGAGCACCCGCAGTGCGATCTCACCTCGGTTGGCGACGAGCACGCTGCGCAGCACGGTCGGACTCCCTCGGCAAAGGTGGATGCGCCGTCGCCCGACGGGGCGGCGGCGGCCGCACGATAGTGCCGCATCTGCCCGCTGACCCACTGGGCGGCCCGCGACGTGGCACTATCGCGGACACACCGCGATCAGGAGTCATCGGATGCGTCGTCCTTCTCTGTGCACCGTCACGCCTTGGCTGCTGGCTTCGGGGCTGTTGCTGGCGTCCTGTGGCGCCGATCAGATCCCGAGCGTGGACGCTGACCCGCTGAACGCGACGGCGACCGAGACGGCGACCTCCGGGCCGTCTGACGCGCCAACCGCCATCGCTTCCGACGCGGTCACGGCCGTTGTGGATGCGTCAACCGAGACGCCCGAGGTGTGCGTGGGTCGCGAGGACGAGGCGTTCATCGTGCTGCTGGCACCGGCCGACAGCGCCGACGTCGGTACGAGCTTCACGCTTGAGGGCTGCGGCAACACCTTCGAGGCAACGTGGCTGTGGCGCGTCACGCTCGCCGACGACACCGTCGCAGGCGAGGGCTTCGGCACGATGAGCTGCGGCAGCGGGTGTGTGGGCACCTTCGCAGAGGAGGTCGCGGTCATCGGCAGCGGCGCGGCCGTGTTGCGCGTGTGGGAGTCCAGCCCCGAGGACGGTTCCGAGCTGCACGTCACCGAGGTCGCGATCACCATCAGCTGACGCTGGCTTTTGCGGTCGGTGTGCGCCAGTCATGAACGGCCGCGCGGCCGTAGGACGCGGCCGTAAGGCCGCTTATGTGCGCTTTGTTGTGATCTGACGTGCGGTCATGCCACAGCGGACCGGTCCCGCGATCCGGCGTGGCTTCGGGCCATATCGTGCCTGCCCAGACGCCCGCTCGTGCGGGGCACCTGTTTGGAGGGTCAGTGATGAACGTCATCGTGGTGTCATCGGACACCGAGGAACGCTGGGCTGTCGTCGGTGCCCTTGCGCTGCCGCCGAACGCGGGCTTCGCGCCAGACGTCGCGACCGCATGGATCACGCACCCGACCAGAACCGCGGTGGACGTGGCGGTCGTCACCTGCCACAACGGCCGTGACGTGGCATGGATCGACTGGCACC
>JBLFZR010000014.1:0-23455 GCA_047610595.1 Nitriliruptoraceae bacterium
TCGTGCTGGACCCCGACGGCACAGTCGTCGCGCGCACGTCAGGCGTGCCTGCCCGCGACGCGTTGCGTGCCGCGCTCGCAACACCCGCGCTCGCAACGCCCTCGCTCGCAACGCCCTCGCTCGCAACGCCCTCGCTCGCAACGCGCCGAGCCAGCTGACACCGAGCTAACGCACGCGGGCCAGCCTCCTCGGTCAGCGGCCCCTTCACGCTCTGGTTGCAGATGTCGTCAGCTCTTGGGGTCGCGTCCGGGTGTTGCACGCTGCTGTCCGCGTAGGTGGCGATATCGGCTCGGTCGTGCCCACCCCGCCACAGCGGCCGCAGCGGTGCTCGTGTGAACCCCTCGACCACGGGTCGTACCGTGTGTGCTGGCGGCATGCCGTCGCCATGGCCTGACTGCAGGAGCCAACCGTGACCGTCGCGATCGACACCGTGGTGGGACCCGCCGCACGCACCGCCGTGTGGGCCACCGGCACCGAACGTCTGACGTACCTGGACGCTGTGCTGTCCCAGCGGCTGCGCGATGCGCCGGTTGGGACCGCAACATCGGCGCTGGAGCTCGGCCCGCACGGCGAGCCGACGGGCGTGCTCGACCTCGCCATCCTCGACGAGCGGGTGCTGATCTTGCTGCCAGACGCGCTGGCCGATGACGTGTTCAGTCGGCTGGCCGGACGCACCTTCATGTCGGACGCCGCGTTCGCGCAGGCCGAGGAGATGGCCGTGCTGCGGGTCCGCGGCACCGACGCCCACGCGGTCGCAGCCGCGGCTGCGCTGCCCACCGCACCCGGCGTCGCGGTCGAAGGGCCGGATCACATCCGGTTGGGGTTCGGGCACGGCGTTGACATCGTCGCGACGCCGAGCGCACTTGCCACCATCGAGGCGAGCCTGTGCGCCGCTGGGGCGACCTCGGTTGACGCGGTCGGGGTGGACAACATCGAGGTGATCACAGGCGTCCCGCGCGCCCCCGAAGAGATCACCCGCGGCCGCCTGCCGGAGGAGATCGGCATCCTCGCGACGCACGTGCACCTCACCAAAGGTTGCTATCCCGGTCAGGAAGCGGTTGCCCGGATGTGGATGCTCGGCCGACCGCGGCGCCGCCTCGCGGTGCTCGAACTCGGCGATGAGGTCGCCACGCCTGGGACGTACGGCGAGGGTCGCAGTGGGGTGGTCGTGACCCGCGTCGCGCAGACACCGGCAGGTCCTGTCGGACTCGGATTCGTCGCGGCCGACGCGGTCCCTGGCGACGAGCCGGTGCCCGGTGCCATCGTGCGATCGATCGTCGGGGCAGACACGCCGGTCCCCGGCCATGACCCGGCGATGACACGCCGGCGTGATCGCTGATGCGCCCACATGTGCCCGACGACCAGCTCACGCTCGCCGGCATCCCAAACGGGGACGCGGCGTGGGCCGAGGTCGTGCGGTTCGGCCACAGCTATCACGCGTACAAGATCGCTGGTTCGGTGCAGCGCGTGGCGCAGCAGGCCATGTCCCTTCACGACGGTTGGGCCGATCACGGCAGCCTTGATGTAGGACTTTCACCGCTGCGGCTGTCACTGTTTCACGCGGTCCGCGCCCTCGAGCACGGGTCAGAACCCGATGCCGGAGCTCAGGCATGGGCCCGCGCGTTGGTCGCCGCAATCCGTGACTGCATCGCAGACCTACAGCAGTGACCGGTCACTACATTGGGCGTTGACTAGGAGGTCCCGTGGCGAACCCCCGCTACAAGCCTGTCGCACCCGATCAGGTGATTCGTGAGCTCCGCAAAGAGTTCCGGCGCCTAGAGACGAAAGAACCGCCGGGCCCTGCGCGCGCCTCGATGCTCGCGTCGTTCACGCGCGCCGCGCACAGCGAGCGCGAGCTGAACATGGCGATGCACACGGCGTCGCTGAGCATCGCGGAGGACCCCGAGCCGCCGGCGCTGCTGATCGGCGCCTACATCACGAGCGAGCTCACCGACCCGGAGGAGCGCCTGCGGGTGTTCACCGACCTCGACGACCTCGCGCGGTACGTCGACAACGAGGAGCTGCGTCGCTTCGTGAAGTCGCACATCCACGACGAGTCCAGGGCCTGGGTGCTCGACTCCAGCGACCAAGAACGCAAGCACCGGCTGCGCACGTTGACCTCGATATTCAGCCAGAAGTTCGCCGACGCGATCCGCGATGAGGCTGAGTTCCTTTGACCTCGTGTCTGCATCGATCTGCGCCTAAGAGGCGCTGACGAGCGACCGAGACTGCGACCAAGTGGACCGCAGCGCCCCATGCGCGACTGCGGCTCGCAACATGTCGCCCTCCTCGAGCGCCTCAACGGCTTCCCAGGCCAGCCGAGCACTGTGGTCAATCTGCAGCCTGGACCGTCCGAGCAACGGCGCAAGCCCGCCATAATCCAGCTCAAGCAGCGACCGCGGGTCGAAGGTCTCGATCCACTCGGCAAGCTCGGCCAGCTCCTCTAACAGCTCATCCGCCTCGTGGACCGTGTCGTCGATCGCGTCAACGGCTCTCGATATGCGCGCGTTCGCCCGCTCGGTCGAGGTCGCGTACAGCAGTCTCGGGCCCGACCCCTCGCTCGGGTCGAGCAGCCGCCGCTCATCGTCGGACACCAGCAGAAACCATGCCAGCGGCACCGCCCATGGGGCGTCGATGATCGACGGCCGACGGCCGCTGGCCCCGACGAGGTCCAGCGTGTGCCGCAGCAACGTGTCCGGCAGCAGCATCTGAACAACAGAATCGGGCACCGTGTGTCGTAGCTGCCGCAGCGCGATGGCTGACCGCAGGTCGTACCCCAGCGGGCAGATGAGCTCGTCGTCACCGACCCGGCGCACCAGCACCGCGTCATCGGGCACCGCCCCCAGCCCGGTCAGCAGCCTCGAGGCAGTCACGTGGTCCTCGACCGCCCGCGCCTCGCGTGTCCCCACCCGCGTGGGGTGCGATGCCCAGCGCTGAACATCCCCCAGCGAGAGGGTGTCGCGGGGTGAGAACACCCGCAGCTGCGCACACGGAACGACCATGGCCTGACCCTAGTCGCGCGCGGCCATAACCTTCCCGACGCGACCCCGGCGATCCCGAGGCGCGGCCCTTGCCCCATCTCCACAGGAGAATCCCTGTGTCAGTCTTTCGCCGCCTCGACGGTCACGAGCAGGTTGTCTTCGGACACGACGCTGCATCTGGTCTTCGCTGCATCATCGCCATCCACTCGACGCAGCTGGGCCCCGCGCTCGGCGGCACACGGATGTATCCGTACGCCTCCGAAGAGGACGCGCTCGAGGACGTCCTTCGGCTGTCGGAGGGCATGACCTACAAGGCTGCCTGCGCGGGGTTGGACCTTGGTGGTGGCAAGGCTGTCATCATCGGTGACCCGGCCACGGACAAGAGCGAGGCGCTGCTGCGCGCCTACGGTCGTATCGTGGAGTCCCTCAACGGGCGTTACGTCACCGCGTGCGACGTCGGCACCTCGCCGGCGGACCTCGCGCTCGTCGGTCGCGAGACGCGCTGGGCCACCGGCGGCCCCCTCGTAGAGGGCGGATCGGGCGACAGCGGCATCATGACCGCATGGGGCGTCTACCTCGGCGTACGCGCCACAGCGAAGGCCGTGTTCGGCACCCCTGACCTCACCGATCGGCACGTGAGCGTGCTGGGACTGGGAAAGGTTGGCGGCCGGCTGGCGCAGCACGTGCTCGACAACGGTGGACGCGTGACGGTCGCCGACATCAACGCAGCCGCGGTGGCCGCGTTCGCGGGACAGGACCGCGTTTCGGTCGTGTCGGTGGACGAGCTGCCTTACGTCGAGGCCGACATCCTGTCACCCAACGCGCTCGGCGGTCTGCTGACCGACGAGCTGGTCAGCCAGCTGCGGGTGCAGGCGATCTGCGGTGGCGCCAACAACCAGCTCGCGACCGACGAGGTCGGCGAGAGGCTCCATGCAGCCGGCATCGTGTACGCCCCGGACTTCGTCGTGAACGCTGGCGGCCTGATCTCGGTCAGCGACGAGCTGCACCCGGACGGATTCTCGGAGCAGCGCGTCAAGCACCGCGCGAACCAGATCGACGACACCCTCCAAGAGATCTTCGCCGAGGCCACCGACGCACAGGTGCCCACGGGCGCCGCCGCCATCACAGTTGCGCGTCGTCGCATGGCCCGCGTCGGCGGCCTGCGAGGCATGTGGCTGCCGACCCGCTGACGTCTCGCCACGACGTGCGTTAGCGGGGAGCAGCCGGCAACCGAACGGTGAACACCGTGCCGACGCCGGGCTGGGAACGCACGCTGATCCGGCCGCCGACCGCGCGCACCAGACCGTCCACGATCGAGAGCCCCCGACCGCGGGCTACACCAAGACGACGACGGAACAGCTCGTGCATCGCCTCCGGGGCGATTCCGTCACCTCGGTCGGCCACATGCAGCCGCACCTCGCTGCCGCGCCGTTGCACGCGCACCATCACCACCCCGCCACCGTGCTCGGCCGCGTTCGCAACCAGGTTCGTCACGATGCGGGTGAGCGTTTCTCGGTCGGCCAGCACGATGGCGTCATCGGCCACCTCCAGCTCGATTGTGAGATCGCGGCCTGCCCCTGTCGCGCTTGCCTGCACGCCTGCGACCACGCTGACGGCGATACGTCCGAGGTCGAGCGGGTCGCGCATCGCCGCGGCGCGTGCCTCGGCGGTTGCGGCCTCAAACACCTCGTCAACCAGACGGACCAGCCGAGCGGACTCGTCGACGATGCCGGCCACGATGGTCGCATGTTGCGCCTGCGTCAGGCTGTCCGCCCGCCGCTGCAGCAGCTGGGCGTAGCCGTACACGCCGGCCAACGGAGCACGCAGGTCATGGACGGTGTCGGCGACCGCCTCGGCCCGCGTCTGCGACGCGGCGACCGCCTCGTCCGCGCGCAGACGCTCGTGGTCGTAGCGGTTGGCGTTGACAAACGCGGTGGCGGCCTCCGCAGCGAACAGCTGCGCGAGCAGCACCTGGCGCAGCGGGAACTGCGCCGCGCCGTCCGGGCGCGCCACCTCCAGCACACCGACATGGCGCAGCCCCACTGTCACCGGGACAACCAGCCGCGGCGGGGCCTCCTCGAGGACGGTGGTGCCCAGCGTGACGACGACCACCGCCGGGTCAAGATCCATCACCACGGCGCTGCCGAGCATGGGCGCGCCCTCCCCCTGCGCCGCGGCGACACCGAGCCGGTCCGCGACGCGTAGCCGGATCGAGCCCTGCGACGCACCGAGGAGCTCGACCGCGCCGGCGAGCACCTCGGCGTAGATCTGCTCGGGCAGCAGCACCGCGTGCACGCGGCGCGCAACGTCGCGCAGCGCCGTGAGGTCAGCGACGGTTGCCTCAAGCGCGCGGCCGCGACTCTGCGCGGCAACGGCGGCGCGCGTCAAGGCCTGCAACGTCCGTTCCTGTGTGAACACGTCGAGGAAGAACACGGCGGTCGTCGCGAGCAGCGCCCAGCCGACCCACCACGGCAGAACGATCCCATCCAGCATCAGCGTGGCCGCCGCGATGGAGGCCGAACCGAGCCCCGCGAAGGCAGCGAGCGCCAGCATCCGGCGGCGACGTGCATCCACCTGCCGTAGGCCGAGGTCGACCTCTTCGCCGATCAGGGCATTCATGCCACCGTCGCCGACCGACGTCGTCAGGCGTTCGGGGTCATGCGCACCGTCGGTGTCGTGTCCACCGTTCCGAGGACCCATGCGTTAACCCCGCGGTCGGCGAGCGTGGCAAGCGCCCCGTCTACGGAGGCCGGCGGAAGCACCGCAACCATTCCGACACCGCAGTTGAATGTCCGCCACAGCTCTGTCTCCTCGACCGGTCCGCGCTCTGCGAGCCATCGGAAGATCTCTGGCAGCTCCCAGCTCGACGTGTCGACCTGAGCGCCGAAGCCATCCGGCAGCACACGAGGCAGGTTGCCCGGCAGACCACCGCCTGTCACGTGGCACCATGCGTGCACATCATGCGCGGCGGTGACAGCGAGCACATCCGGTGAGTGAATCTTGGTCGCAGTAAGCAGCACCTCGCCCAGCGGAGCCGACAGCCCGTGGTGCTCGGTGAGGTCGAGGTCGCCGATGATGCGGCGTACCAGCGAGTAGCCGTTGGAGTGCAGCCCGCTGGACGGCAGCGCGATAAGGACGTCTCCGTCCTGCACGCGGTCCGGACCGAGAATCGCGTCCTTCTCGACCGCAGCGACACCAAAGCCCGCGAGGTCGAACTCATCCGCAGCCAGCAGGCCCGGGTGCTCGGCGGTCTCGCCGCCCACCAACGCTGCGCCGGACTGGCGGCAGCCCTCGGCGATGCCCGCGACAAGCGCTGCGACCCGCTGCGGGTCGAGCTTGCCGACCGAGATGTAGTCGTTAAAGAACAGCGGCTCGGCGCCCACCACGCACAGGTCATCGACGACCATCGCGACAAGGTCGATCCCGACCGTGTCGAGCACTCCCATGCGACGCGCGAGGTCAACCTTCGTGCCCACGCCGTCCGTGCCCGACACCAGCACCGGCTTATCCCACTTGGCAAGGTCGAGCTCGAACAACCCGCCGAAGCCACCGATACCGCCAAGCACCTCCGGCCGCGTGGTCGACTTCACATGGGCCTTGATGAGCTCGACGGACGCATCCGCCGCATCAAGGTCGACGCCGGCATCGGCGTAGGTGAGGGGCTTGTTCGCCACGGCGCGCGGTCCTGATCGGTCGGTCTACGTCAGCATCCGACGGTACCGGCGGCCCCGATGCACCTCGCAGGAGTGGTCAGGCACCGCACGCAGCAGCCCGGCAATCCCTCCCGAACTGTGCAGGTTTGGCGCCAGATTCGGGGCGAGACCCACACGGTTCACAGACGTCTGCGAACCGTGCGGGTCTCGCCCCACATGCGGCGGTGATCCCGCACAGAAAGGACGGGCGGTCAGACCGACGAGGCGTTGGTCTGCGTGACCTTGTGTTCTTTGGCGACCTGGCTGTCCTCGGCGTAGCTCATCTGCTCGCCCGGGACCGGGATCGGATACCGGCCGTCGAAGCACGCACGGCACAGCTTGTCCGGGGCGACCGGAGTGCAACCCATCAGCCCTTCCAACGAGATGTAGTGCAGCGAGTCAGCGCCGATGAAGGCCCGAATCTCGTCGACCTCCATATCGGCACCGATCAGCTGCGAGCGACTCGCCATGTCGATCCCGTAGTAGCACGGGTTCTTGATCGGCGGGCTCGAGATACGCAGGTGCACCTCGGCGGCGCCCACAGCCTTCAGCATCGCGATGAGCTGGCGTGAGGTGTTGCCGCGCACAATCGAGTCGTCGACGACCACCAGCCTGCGGCCCTCGATCACCTCACGGACCGGCGAGAGCTTCAGTCGGATTCCGAGCTCACGCAAGGACTGCGAGGGCTGAATGAACGTGCGTCCGACATAGCTGTTCTTCACCAAACCGTCGGCGTACGGCAGCCCACTCTCGGCCGCGTACCCGGCAGCAGCGTCACGACCAGACTCAGGCACCGGCAGCACGATGTCCGCGTCGACCGGGGCTTCGCGAGCTAGCACACGCCCCATCTGACGACGTGCCGACAGCACCGAGCGGCCGTTCTGCACGTGGTCGGGGCGTGCGAGGTACACCCACTCAAACAGGCAGAAGTTCGGCGTCGGCTCGGCGAACGTCGTGGACGAGATGCCGTTCTCGTCGATGGCGACAACCTCACCCGGCTCCACGTCACGCACGCGTACAGCGCCAACGATGTCCAACGCGGACGTCTCGGATGCGATGACCCAACCGCCCTGCGGCAGCCGACCGATCACCAGCGGACGCACCCCGTTACGGTCGCGGAACGCGTACAGGCGCTGCTCATCGCATGCGACAACGCTGAACGCGCCCTTCAACTTCGGCGCGACGCGAGCGATCGCTTCCTCGGTCGACACGTCGATGTCCTGCGCGAGCATCATCGCCATCAGCTCAGAGTCGTTGGTCGCATCCACCCCGAGCTCACGGGCGAGATCAACGGTGTTGACGAGGTTGCCGTTGTGGCCGAGGGCGATACCGCCACCAGCCGCGGTCTCGCGGTACTGCGGCTGCGCGTTCTCCCAGGTCGAGGACCCCGTCGTCGAGTAGCGGGTGTGGCCAACCGCGAGGTGGCCGGGCAGCCCCGCCAACGAGGACGGGCTAAACACCTGGTTCACCAGACCCATGTCCTTGTGGACCACGATGCGCTTGCCGTTGGAGACAGCGATGCCCGCCGACTCCTGACCGCGGTGCTGCAGCGTGTAAAGCGCGTAGAAGGTTGCGGTCGCGACGTCCTCGCCCGGAGCGAAGATGCCGAACACGCCGCACTCCTCCTTCGGACCCTCGCCGTACTCGGTGATATCGGCGTCCGCGGGCATGGCGGCGCCGCCCGCGAGGGGCAGGGCTGCATCGCCCACGAGGGGCGGGGCTGCATCGCCCACGAGGGGCAGGGCTGCATCGCCCACGAGGGGCAGGGCGCGCGCAGGCGCCTCGGCCGGCTGAGGCACGGTCACGATGGTGCTCCACGGGGGAGGGGGGGAGGGCGACACGATGGCCCTCGACGTGAGTCAGTGTACGTCGGTCGCGTCAACTCCCCCTCCGCCCGGCCACCTGCGCGCGCCGCGGACAGTGAGCCGCGCCCGTGCGGCCGCACGCGCGCCTCCTCCGCACAACCGTCCGTGCGGCACCACTTCGCCGCCCCGGACCCGTACCGTCTTTAAGAATGACAGCGACTGGGAGGCTCGAGGTGTCGCACCCAGAGGACCAGTCCCGCATGGCGGCGCAGCGGCGCGCATTGCTCGCCGAGCGGCTGCTCATCGAGTTGCAGGACGCTTCGACCCCCGCAGAAGCGGCCGAGATCGTCACGAAGGTCCTGACCACCGTCGGCGGCGCGGACGCAGCATCCGTCCGTCTTCGCACCCGAGGCACGAGCGAGGGCCTGTGGCTGCGCCTGGCCCAATCGACGGCCGCAAGCCCCAGTGGGGGCGAGCTACCCGTCACCGTGACAGACCGTGAATCCGGTCTCGACCTCGATGTGACAGGCGCGTTGGTGCCGCCGGTCGCGGTGACCCGTGCCTTGCGCGCGCTGCGAAGCACGCTCGACCGAATCGAACGGCAGGACCTCCTGCTGCTAGAGGCTCGGACCGATGCGCTCACCGGGCTGCTTAACCGAAGGGCGATTGACGAACGCGTCGGCGTCGAGCTCGCGCGCCTCGGACGTAACGGTGGAGTGCTGTCGCTGATGCTGCTCGACCTGGACGGGTTCAAGTCCATCAACGACAACCTCGGCCATCAGGCCGGTGACACCCTGCTCCAAGACGTGGCTGCCACGATCCTCAAGATCGCCCGCTCGACGGACGATGCCGGCCGATTGGGTGGAGACGAGTTCGCCATCCTGCTGCCGGGCTCCTGCGCGGATGGCGCCAAAGTCGCTGCGGACCGCCTCTGCCGCGCGGTGCGCTCGTTGCCGGTGCGCGTCAGCGCGTCGGTTGGGCTGGCCACCATGGTGTCGGGGGACGACACGTCGGCTGCTGATCTCATCCGGGCCGCCGATGAGGCGCTGTACGCCGCCAAACGCGGCGGTCGCGACCAATCCGTCCACTCCCGAGATCTGGTGTTTGATCTTGGGCGAACCGGCAGCGGCTCGATCCACCGCACCGTGTAGCGAGAGCCGCGTCAGCGCACCCGGCTGCGAGGAACCGAGCTAGCCGCGTGCATACGCGGCGCCCGCACCGGGCGCGCCTCAAGCTGACGCGCGAGCTCCCTTCGACGATCGGCCATCAGGTCGCTGGCGGCGCTTCGGGCATCGGCGATCGTCGTCCGGGTGCTGCGGGCAGGGCGAGGCGGCCCGTACATCGGAAACGCCCAAGGCATGCGTGCGAGGGAGGGGGATGGGGTCTTCAACTGGGCTGACTCCACGAAGGGGACGGCTCGGCTCCGAATCCAGTATCAACGCTAACGGTGCAGCTGTCCAGCTGGGCACAGCCGCTTGCAACCAGCGCCGTAACACAGAGTTACAGCCGCGTTGCATCATCTATAGTTCTTGATATCAACCTGCACCAAACTGCCACCAAGCCACGTTCTAGGGCGTTCCTGAAGTTTCACAGAACGCGCGCAGAGCGCTTGCAAAAGCCTGCATTTGCTGCCTCTGGCTGGCGTCAGGCTTGCCCAAGCGCGGCCGGCACGCCGCTGCTTAGCGATATCAGCACCGCGTCCAACGGCAGGTCTACGACCCCAACAACCGTCACGCGGTCGCCTCCCACGCGGCCGGCCTTACGCACCGGCACGTCGTGCTGCGCTGCCAGCGCGAGCACCATGGCAACATCCGATTCCGCGACGGTAACGACCACACGACCGGGCGCCTCCGAGAACAGCTGCTGGGCGGGAACCACGTCCTCCTCCGCCTCGACCGTGACACCGAGGCCCGGTCCGACAGAGTCTGCAAGGTTGGCGATCAGGCCGCCGACGCTGATGTCGTGGGCGCTGCGAAGCACGCTGGCGCCCGCTGCCGCGTGCAGCACCCGTGCGAGCCGCGCCTCGAGGTCGAGGTCGACCCGGGCCAGCACCCCGCCAAGCGTGTCATCGTGCACCCGCTGGAACTCAGATCCTGCGAGTCCGTCGGCCGTGGCGGCGCCGAGCACGAGCACCGCGTCACCGTCGGCGACGAAGCTGTTGCCCACCGCCATCGCCGCAACGTCGAGCAAGCCCAGGATGCCGAGCACTGGCGTTGGGTAGATCGCGATCGGATCTGCGTCGGGGTGCGCGCGCGTCTCGTTGTAGAGGCTGACGTTGCCGCCGGTGATCGGGACGTCCAGCGCGCGGGCTGCCTCTCCGATGCCAGCGATGGACTCGGCCAGCTGCCACATCACGTCGGGTCGCTCGGGGTTGCCGAAGTTGAGGCAGTTGGTGGTCGCGACCGGGCGGGCACCGACACACGCGACGTTGCGGAACGACTCGGCGAGCACACGGCGAGCGCCCTCCCGCGGGTCCAACTCGCACCAGCGGCCGTTGCCGTCAGTCGAGACAGCGACACCGCGGCGAGTGTCGGGCAGCCGGACCACGCCGGCGTCACCCTCGCCCGGGCCGAGGATGGTTCCCGATCCGACAAGGTGGTCGTACTGCTCGGTGACCCAGGTCGGGCGAGCGATGTTCGGGCTCGACAGCAGCGCGAGCGCGGTGGCAGCCATGTCAGCGATGACCGGGTGCTCGGCATCAATCGCGTGCAGCGCGGCCATCATCGCGTCGGGCCGCTGCATCGGACGGTGGTACGTCGGGCCTTCGTCGGCCAGCGATCGCGCCGGGACGTCAGCGATCAGCTGACCACCGCGCCACAGCCGCAGGCGATCGCCATCGACAACCTCACCACACACGCTGGCCGGAACGCCGTGCTTGGCAGCGATAGCCAGCACCTCGTCAAGCTGGTCTGGGTTGACCAGCGCCATCATCCGTTCCTGCGACTCGCTGCACAGCACCTCCCAGCTCTCCATCGAGGGCTCACGGAGGTGGATCAGGTCGAGGTCGACGTCCATACCAAGGCTTGCCGACGACGCCAGCTCGGAGGTCGAGCACGCGATGCCCGCGGCGCCCATGTCCTGGATGCCGCTGATGAGGTCGGCCTCGTACAGGTCGAGGCAGCACTCGATGAGCTGCTTCTCGGCGAACGGGTCGCCGACCTGCACGTTGGGCCGCTTGGCCTCCAGCCCCTCGTCGAACTCTTGGCTGGCCAACACGCTGGCGCCACCGATGCCGTCTCGGCCGGTGGAGGATCCCAGCAGCACAGCGATGTCGCCGGCCTTCTCGGCCTTGGCCAGCTGCAGCCGGTCGGCGCGCATCACGCCGATGGCCAGCACGTTCACCAGCGGGTTGCCGGCGTAGCGCTCGTCGAACACCAGCTCACCGCCGATGTTGGCGACACCTACGCAGTTGCCGTAGCCACCCACGCCGCGCACGATCCCGTCAACCAGCCGACGCTGCAGCAGGTCGGGGGTGCCGTCAGCCTTGGTCGGCAGGCCGAACCGCAGCGGGTCCATCACGGCGATCGGGCGCGCGCCCATGGTGAAGATGTCGCGCAGGATGCCGCCGACGCCGGTTGCGGCACCCTGGTACGGCTCAACGAAGGACGGGTGGTTGTGCGACTCGATCTTGAACGCGACCGCGATGCCGTCGCCGACGTCCACGACGCCCGCGTTCTCGCCGACGCCCGCGAGGATCTCTGGGCCCTCGGTCGGCAGCGTGGCCAGGTGCACCTTCGACGACTTGTACGAGCAGTGCTCGGACCACATCACCGAGTACATGCCCAGCTCAGACACCGTCGGAACGCGGTCGAGCGTCTCGATGATCTTGTCGTACTCGTCCCCACGCAGGCCGAGCTCGTGGCCGAGCTCGCGGGCGCGGGCATCATCGAGCGCCTCGTTCGCGGGGAAGGGCGTGACGGGCTGGTGCGTGAAGCTCTGCGACTGCGACATGTGGGGGACCTCGTCCGACCGTGGGTACGCCAAGTCGCGGACGCTACCGGCGGGCTTAGGGACGCTGTGTCCCGCGTGCGCCGGTGCTGCCGTGATCTTGCCTACTGTGGATCGCGAGCTGCAGGAGGTGGACCGTGGAGCTACGCGACGCGATCACGCAACGCCGCATGGTGCGCCGCACCTCGGCTGAGCCTTTGCCCGTCGAGCGCGTGCTGACGTTGCTCGACCTTGCCCGGCGTGCGCCGTCGGCTGGCTTCGCACAGGGACAGCGGTTCGTCGTGCTGACCGATGTCAGCCGGCGCGCTGCGCTGGCGACCGCGGCAGGCGAGGACGGCTACGTCGCGCGCGGGTTCAAACCGTGGCTGTCGGTCGCGCCGGTGCACGTCGTGCCGTGTGTGGACCATCGCGCGTACGACGATCGCTACGCCGCACCGGACAAGCACACCGACCCGGACAGGTGGGACGTGCCGTACGGCTGGCTCGACCTCGGTGCCGCGGTTCAGAATCTTCTGCTGCTGGCGACGGAGGCCGGGCTCGCGGCCGGCTTCCTCGGCGCTCACGCGGTACCGGGCCTTGCCGCGCTGCTGCAGCTCCCCGATGGGGTGGAGGCCGCCGGTGTCATACCCCTCGGGCATCCGCACCCCGACGGTGCACGCCGCTCGTCCAGCCTCGCCCGCGGCCGCGCGTCGCTGGAGGACGTCGTTTACCTCGAAGGCTGGGGCTCGTAGCCGAAGGCCCGTCGGCTGTACCGCTCGATCACACGGCGTGAGATCACACGGGTTGACGAGGAACACAACCGGCGGCGGCCACATCACCTGCGGCGCCAAGGTCGTCCATCGAGCGCCACGCCCACGCGGTCGTCAGTCCGGCGCCCACGAACGCGTAGATAAACGGAGCCACGATGCCGAACGTCGTGGCGATCCAGCCCCCCAGCAGCGCGCCGATGACCATCGGACCGAACACCGCAAGGCGGTAGACGCTGTTGACGCGGCCGAGGACCTGCTCGGGCACCAGTCGCAGGCGGATCGCACCCGACAGCGATCCCCACACCGACTCGTGGACGCCGAACACCAGCAGGACGAGGCCAGCGACCCACGGTCGCGTCGCGAGCGCGAGGGACAGGTGGGTGAACGTCTCTACAAGCAGGCCCACACGCAGCATCGAGCCGTACGAGAATCGCTGCTCCAACCGGCCGAACATCGCGGCGCCCGCAAGCCCACCGATCGCGGTCGCGGTGAGCAACAGCCCGAATCCTCCCGCGTCGAGGCCGAGCCGCTGGAACGCCCACAGCACGAGCACCCCCTGCACTGCCCCGAAGGTGAGGTTGAACGCGGCGATGAGCATGGCCAGCCGCCGGACCGGCGGCGTGTCCATCACGAAGCGCCAGCCCTCGGCGACGTCGGTGCGCAGCCGCGTTGCGACACCAACTCCACCGGCCGCGGAGGCCGCCGCGGCTGATGACCCAGCGAGCGCTCGGTCCCCTCGACCGTCCACGGTCAGCCGGCTGACCAGGACGGCCGCGGTTACCAGCAGCAGGGCGTTGACGATGAACGGCCACGCACGACCCGCCACGAACAGAAACGCCCCGAGCGGCGGTCCCACGAGGTCGTTCGCCAGCGTGCGGGTGGCGATGAGGCGCGACGTGGCCACGCCCAGCTTCTCGGTCGGCACCGTTGCGACAACCAGGGTCTGGTTCGCGGTGTCAGCAAAGGCCTCGGCCGTTCCCATCAAGAACACGGCGCAGTACACGATCCAAAGCGTCACAACCCCGGTGGTGATCATGGCGACGAGCGCGACCAGCACCACAGCGCGGAGCAGGTGCGTCACCGTCTGCAGCCCGCGGCGATCGACCCGGTCAACCACGACACCCGCCAGCAGCGCGAACAGCAGCGTCGGTGCGAACTGCATCACGACCGACAGACTGACCAGAAACGGGTCGGACGTCAGTGATGTGACCAGCAAAGGACCGGCGCTGAAGGTGATGCCGTCCGCGATGTTGGACGTCCCGAGCGCCGCCCAGAGCCGACGGAAGTCGGGGCTCCAGCCGGACCCAGCGTCGCTCACATCCGCGCCGCCGGCCGGAGCCTCAGGCGCGATCTCGTGACTGACCTCGTCAGCCACGAACGAGCGAGGACAGCACCGAGGCGTAGAAGCCGGCACCGTCCGTGCCACGGCGCAGCTCCTGCTCGACGGCGTGCTCCGGATGTGGCATCAGACCGACCACGTTGCCGGACGCGTTACAGACACCAGCGATGCCGCGGGCCGAGCCGTTGGGGTTGTCCAGATAGCGCACAACCACGCGACCGGACGCCTCGAGGGCGTCAAGAGTCGCGTCGTCGGCGTGGTAACGACCCTCGCCGTTCTTCAGCGGAATGCTGATCGTCTGGTCCTGCGTGTACGCGTTCGTCCACGCCGTGGTTGCGTTCTCGACACGCAGCTCGACCGGCTTGGAGACAAACCGCAGCCCGTCGTTGCGCATCATGGCGCCCGGCAGCAGATTCGCCTCACACAAGATCTGGAAGCCGTTGCAGATGCCGAGCACCGGGCCGCCGCGCGCGGCGAACTCGCTGAGCGCCGGCATGATGGCGGCCATGTGCGCGATGGCACCGCAGCGCAGGTAGTCGCCGTAGCTGAACCCGCCAGGCAGCACGATCGCGTCAACGCCCTGTAGCTCTGCGTCGGCGTGCCACAAGGGCACAGCCTCCGCGCCGGCGACGCGTGCCGCGTGCGCCGCATCGCGGTCGTCGAGCGATCCGGGGAATGTGACGACGCCGATGCGCACCGTGGGTTCCTCTTACAGGGCCAGCAACGCTGGCGGGACAGGACATGGGGCACATGGCAGGGTACGCGGGTCAGCCCGGGTACCCAGCGTCGCGCAACGCGCGCGCAACGTCAACGCTGTCAAGCACCTCAGATGTGTCACTACAGCCGCGTGGCGGCTCGTCGCCGAAGTCGATGCGACGGCAGAGCACGCGCTGCACGAACAGTGCTTCTAGCTCGTCGGTGACGTCGACGGCGGCCATCGGCCATCGGTCACCGCCCACGTGCGCGAGCTCGTGCGCCAGCACCGGCGTGGCCGTCACCGAGTTCTCGAACTGGAACTTCGGAGCCAGCTCGATGACGATGACGCCGTCCACGATGCGGGTGCTCGAGTCAACGCCCGTCGCGACCGCGAGGGCGATACGAATGATCCCTCGCTCGCGGTTGAGGGTTGTGATGCCTTGGCGGACGATGTTGAGGTCCGTGTCGGCCGTGCCGACCGCGTTCAGCTCGTCGCACAGCGCCACCAGCGCACGACGGATGGTGGCGCGGCCACCCTCGTCGCCCACCAGACGCACCTGCGGGGCGCAGGCAGTGCCGGTTTCCTCGTCCTGCGTCTCCGACAGCACTACCGCACCACGATCATGGGTGACAGTCGCCGTCCCGGGAGGTCGTCGCTCGGCCGCCGGGAACACGGCGCTTGGGCTGCCGGTCCGGGTCACGAACACCATCACCGACAGCGCGACGGCAGCGATCGACAACGCGATCATCACAAGCACGAACCAGCGGGTCAGCAGGGGCTCGCCGTCGGGCAGCGATGCCAGCCCATCGCCGACTCCGCCCGGTGAGGCACGCCGGGCCATTGTCAGTCCTTGTCGGCGCGCTCGTCATCGGTGATGACGCGCCAGACGTAGGTCTCGATGATTGGGTTCGTGAGGAACCCGGCGCACATGGCATCCACCCGAGTCGCGAGGTCGTCGCCCTCGGCGTCCACCTCGAGCTCGATGTGGCGACCAACACGCACGCCCGTCGCTCCCACATGGCCGAGACCCGGAAGGGCGCTCTCGACAGCACGACCCTGGGGGTCGAGAATCTCGCGCTTCAGAAGCACGTCGACGGCGACGCGGGGCACGGTGGGCTCCTTGGGATCGTTCACAGCGTTCGGGCGTGAAGCCTACTGCCCGGCCCTGCCCGCCCGGTCCCAGCCATCGCCATCATCGCCATCATCGCCATCATCGCCATCATCGCGACCGTCATCGTCCAGACCGCCGGTGGGCTCATCTCCACCGAGCATCGCGGCTCGCAGCCGATCAGCCACTGCTCGGCCGAGGTCTTCGCGCATCCCGTTGCGGTCATCCTCCTCGATCCCCATCAACGCGCTGGTGACAGCGGCCTCCAGGGGCTCCAGCTCGAACGGCTTGGTGAGCCAACCGGCGCCGTGCTGCATGGCCACCGCGCGCACGTCCGCCGCCGGCAGCGCGGACACGATCAGCAGCGACCGCGGAGGCCCGAGGCCGCGCAGCAGCAACGTGAGCAGCTCGTCCCCGTTGCGACCCGGAAGTCCGATATCAAGCACCAGCAGATCTGGACGGTGCTCCATGGACTGCAACAGCGCGTCCTCGGCGTTGTCCACCGACCGGACGTCGTGGCCCATGCCCTCGATTACGAGCGTGAGCAGCGTGCGGATCGCAGCGTCATCCTCAACCACAAGCACATCCGACACGGCGACCTCCACATGATGGCCCGAGCAGCACCGAAGCTACGCGCCGAAGGCGGCCCGCGCCCCCAGTCCACGTGCCCAGTCTCGCCTGGCCGTGTCTCGCCTGGCCGTGTTTCGCCTGGGCCCACCTGAAACGACATATCCCCGTGCCAAGGCCCGGGGATATGTCTGCGGCACGGCGGACGGTGGGGGATTCGAACCCCCGCGAGCTGCCGTGGTGCCGATGGCCTGTGCCGGCCAGATGCACCTGCAAGACCACGAATAACAGACAGGTCTGGCGGGCGGCATATCTGTAGGGTCGGGTGGTTGGCCCGTTGCGGGCCGCAGCGACTCCAAGTCGCCCCTGCCACAACCGGACCTCTGATCATGACAGCCACTCCTCCCCCGCCACCCATGCCACCCGCGGCTCCGCCGCTCACCGATGCCGGTTCCAAGCGGACCATCTTGATCATCGCAGGCATCATCTTCCTGATCATCGCAGGCGTCGTCACCTGGTTCTTGATGAACTCGAGCGATGACGCGGACTTCACCGCCGTGTCGGCGAGTGCAGAGACGCTGCAGCAGGCCTGCTTCGACACCGGGCTGTTCTACGACGAGTTCGGCAGCTGCTACGAGATCAACCCCGCGAGCATCCTGCCGGCAGACCGCCCGCAGTTCGTCGTTGCGGCCGGCAGCACCGGCACCGAGGTAGCCGGCGAGGCCACCGCCACCCAGTCGGGCGGCAGCAACACAGGCCAGAGCAACCCGGGCACCTCCAACAACGCGGGCGGCACCACCGGCCAGAGCAACCCGGGCACCTCGACCGACACCTCGACCGACACCGGCACCACCGGCCAGAGCAACCCGGGCACCTCGACCGACACCTCGACCGACACCGACACGGGTACGACCACCACCGAGCCGACGACCACGCCCACCGAGAAGGCTGAAACGCCGACCGAGAGGCCGATCACACCGACCGACATGGTGTGGAAGATCCGGGTCAGCCCGACGATGCCGGAGGGCGGCTGCGGGTCAGACGCCCGCGTTGACGGCAAGCTGCCCAAGGAGTGCACTGACTTCCAACGCGCCTACGGCGGCACGTCGAACTATCGGTGCACGCACGCGAGCAACGGCGCCTTCAGCTGCACCGAGTCCAACGGCAACGGAGCGTTGAACGGCAACGTCACGCGGACGTTCATCGCCCTCGACCGCACCAACGGCGGCACCGGCTCGGTCCGGTTGACTGGCAGCAACGCCAAAGACGGCAACACACCTGGCATGATCTGCTCGATGTCCGGATCCTCGACCGAGACCGTGCAGGACCAAAACGGTACCAAGGGCGAGGTGTCCGGCACGTGGACCGCAACGAGCAACACGCAGGGCTGCTGACCCCTACGCGCTGCTGACCCCTACGCGCTGCTGACCCCCAGTCGCTGACGCACAGACGGCCTGCTCCTTCGGGGGTGGGCCGTCGTCATGCGCGGCACCGCACCAACCGCCAACACACCGCCCAGCAACGCACGGTTCCTACCGCGCCCTCTCGCCGCGAGAGGCCGCCAGCAGCGACTGTGTCAGCTCCGTGGAGATCTCCGCGGCATCCCGCAACCTAGGATCTTGTCGTGCGCCTGCACCCACTTGTCGCGAGGTGGCCGTCGTGAGCGTCTCAGAGAACGACCGGGCGCGGGTCGCAGCGCAGGTCGACGGGACGCTGCGCGGGCGTCGACCGGACGAGGACGACAGCTTCCGCGCGACGACCGACGCAGGCACTGGCCGCTTCGTGCGCGCGATGGCCGACGAGGCCTCGCTGATGCTGGAGGGCAAGCCCGCAGACCGCGTGCTGGCATGGGCCGCGGCCGTGGTCCCACGCTTCGTGGTCACGTCGTCGTTCGGTGCCGAGTCCGCCGTGCTGCTGCACCTGGTGTCCAAGGTCGCGCCGCACATCCCGGTGTTCTTCCTCGACACCGGCTTCCACTTCGACGCCACAATCAACTTCCGGCGCCAGCTGGCGCACGACCTTGGCCTGACGGTGCTGGACCTGCGTCCGGACCGGTCAGTCAGCCAGCAGCTGCGCGAGCTCGGCGACCTGCCAGCGATCGACCCCGACCGCTGCTGCCAGCTGCGCAAGACCGTCCCGCTCCGGCGTGCGCTGGCCAGCTTCGACGGGTGGGCCACCGGCGTGCGCCGTGTCCAGACGCCAGAGCGCGCGATGACCCCCGTCGTCGAGGCCCGTGAGCACGATGGCCGATGGCTGGTCAAGGTTGCCCCGCTGGCAGGCTGGGCCAACCGCGACGTCGAGCGCTACCTCCATCTGCACGATCTGCCACGCCATCCCATGTCCGACGATGGCTATCCCTCGATCGGCTGCGCACCGTGCACCAAGCAGGTCGCGCCCGACCAAGACCCCCGCGCCGGGCGGTGGGCCTCCTTCGCAGACAAGACCGAGTGCGGGATTCACCTTGACGACGATCCAATCGCGGTCCGCACCACCACCACCCCCGGTTGATACCCCGGCGGGCGCCTGACGACACACGCCGTCTGGCGGCCGCTCCCTCGCCTTGGCCCGCCCCTATCGTGCGGGCGCGTTCGCCCACCTGCGACATGGACGACCTGTGGCCTTTGATTATCCGGTAACACTCAACCTCGAGGGCAAGCTGTGCCTCGTGGCCGGCTCCGGCCCGTTGGCATGCGAGCGGATGACGGGGCTGTTGCGGGCACGAGCGAACGTCTTTATCGTGACGCCGAACCCGAGTCGGGCGCTCGCAGCCCAGGCCGGTGCGTTCAACGTCCCGCTCGTGCTGCGCCCGGTGACCACGGGCGACCTCGAAGGCTGCGAGCTCGCCATCGTGACCCGCGAGGACACGCACGACATCCCGGCGCTGCACGCCGCCGCGCAACAGCACGGCGTGATGTTCGCCGCTCTTGACGACATCGCGCACTGCGACTTCGGTGCCGTGAGCCAGATCAGGCGTGGGTCGCTGACCGTCACCGTCTCGAGCGGGGGGCGAGCGCCGGCCTTGGCAAAACGGTTGCGGCAGCGGTTGGAGGTGGAGCTCCCGACCGAGCTGACCGAGCTGGTCGAGGTGATCGCGCAAGCCCGCCGCAACCACGGCCCCCGCGAGGTGGAGTTCGACGAATGGTCGGCGCGCTGGTCGCGTGCGCTCGAAGACCTCGACGCGCTGGTCGCCATGCTCCATCGCGGTGACGCTGCGGAGGTCGAGGCTCACATCCTCGCCGCCCTCCGCGACGAGGACCACTGAGCGGCGGCCGTTCGTCCTTCCGGGGATGCAGGTATCGAGTGTTGCGATGGCGAATAGCTCTTGCACGCAGACCTACCGGAGCCCATCTCATGACCGAATCCACGACAGAGCCCATGATTGAGTCCCAGACAGGGCCCCCGACCGAGTCCACGGGCCTCTCACGCCGCAACCTCATCAAATCTGCAGGCATCGCCGGCGCCGGACTCGCTTCAATCGCTGCTGCACCTGCCGTCACAGGCAGCCTGGCGACAGCGGCCACCTCGGCTTCCGCGGCCGGCATCGCCGGTGGGCTCGACGACGTCCTTCGCTTGGTCAAGGTCTGGGCCACGATGGAGGAGCAGCCGATGCTGGGCGGCTTCGACGACACCCACGTGCAGTACCCGGACGGCAGCATCGAGTTCCTGCTGTGGCCGGGCGACCTGGCGAAGCTGCGTCAGACCGGCCTGCGCTTCGAGCTGCTGGAGACCCCGCAGGAGCGCCACCTCGCCGAGTCCCTGCGTCTGGGCCAGGCCGCGCCCATCCGCACC
Source organism: Nitriliruptoraceae bacterium (assembly GCA_047610595.1). GTDB lineage: Bacteria > Actinomycetota > Nitriliruptoria > Nitriliruptorales > Nitriliruptoraceae > JBFGFG01. The sequence goes on from JBLFZR010000014.1 coordinate 20,676, forward strand.
ACGCGCGCGCCCGGCGAGACCGACGGTGAGTACCGCACGCTTGCCGAGTACAACGCCGACATGAAGATGCTCGCAGATACCTACCCCGACAAGTGCAAGCTCATCGTGCTGCCGTACCGGACGCTCGAGCGTCGCACGGTGTACGGGCTCGAGATCTGCACCGACGTCAACCGCTACGACGGTCGCCCCGTGTACTACAACGACGGTTGCCACCACGCCCGCGAGTTCCCCGCGGCCGAGGTCCCCATGATGTGGGCCTACGACCTGCTCTTGAACTACGGCGAAGACGCCCGCATCACGCAGATCATGGACAACGTCCGCAACATCGTGGTCCCCGTTGTCAACGCCGATGGCTTCGACTACGCACGCTCGGCGATTGTGGACACCACCGACCCGGTTGGCTCGTTGGCGCTCGGCGCAACCGGCCGCGAGGCGTACTGGCGCAAGAACCGCCGCGCGTACCTCGGCACCCACCAGGGCGACCCGCTGCTCTTCTCGACCGCTGACCAAAACCCGTTCGACGCGTACGGCATCGACCCGAACCGCAACTACGCCTTCGGCTGGGGTGGAGACGGCTCGGGCGTCGTGTTCGAGAACCAGACCTACCGCGGGACGCAGCCGTTCAGCGAGCAGGAGTCGATGAACGTCGACTCTGTGTTCGGCAAGTACATGGTCACCGCCGCTATCAGCCACCACACCTCCGGCGACCTGCTGCTGTGGGCGTGGGGCGACACGCGCGATGATGCACCGGACAACAACCTGCTCGAGGGCATCGGCCGCGCCTGCGCGACCTACAACGGCTACGAGCCGAAGAAGTCAATCGAGCTGTACGTGACGACCGGCACCGCGTCGGACCACATGTACGGCTCGCGCACCGCGATCTCGTACACCTACGAGCACGCTGGCAGCTCGTTCCACCCGTCCTACCCGGCCACCGTGCCGGCGATGTACGAGAAGAACCGCACGGCGATGATGTTCCTCTGTGAGCAGGTCTGCCTGCTGCCGGAGAACCGTCCCGCCTACACCGACGCGGAGCTGTCCCAGGAGGCGAAGGTCGAGATGCAGGTGCAGGGACTGAAGCTAGACGACCTCAACCACGCCGTCCTGCGGGGCTCGCTTCCGTCGGCCGGCACGGTGCGTATCTTCAAGCGCTACACGACGCAGCTGTGGGAGCAGAACTACGAGGACGGCAACACCGGTGCGGACAACCCGCTCGGCCAGCCGGACATCGACCAGTTCCTCGACTGCGAGGTTGCGACAGCAGCCGACGGCACGTTCGAGATCCACGTGAACCCGTCCACACAGCCGAAGCGTGAGGCCCTCGGCCAGACCGAGCTGTACGAGATGACGTTCGCCACCCGCGACGGCCTCTCCGGCGGTCGCCGGATGCTGGTCGAGCGCGGTCAGATCTACGACCTCGGCGAAATCGAACTCGGCGACTGAGTCAGCGACGAGCACGATATGACGATGCCCCGGCACACGCCGGGGCATCGTCATGTCAGGGGCACGTGGCCATCAGCCCCAGACGATCGGGACCACGACCATGGTGGTGGCGATGCTGATCAGGACCAGAGGTAGGCCGAGTCGCCAGTAGTCGCTGAACTTGTACCCGCCGAGGCCGTAAACGATCGTGTTGGTCTGGTAGCCGACGGGGGTCAGGAAGCTCGAGCTGGCCAGCACTGCAACCGCAACGGCCCACCCACGCGGGTTCGCGCCAACCATCGTGGCCGTCTGCATCGCGATAGGAACCAGAAGGGCGGCGCTCGCAACGTTTGTTACCACCTCCGTGAGGATCGTTGTTCCGATCAGCAACGCCAGCAACGCCAGCGCCGCGCCGCCCTGACCGGCCACCGCTGCGATGGACTGCGCGATGATCTCGGCCAGACCCGAGACTTCCACGCTCCGACCGACCCCGATCGCTGCTGCGATGATCAGCAGCACGTCGAGGTCCAACGAGTCGAGCGCCTCGCGGAACCGCAGCGTGCGGGTCGCGACCAAGATCGCACAGGCCCAGAGCACCGCGTCCACGAGCGGGAGCAGGCCGAAGCCCGCCGCAGCGACCATGCCCAGCGCCACCAGCAGCACGAGAGGACGACGTGTAGAGGGCTCGACTAGGTCATCGTCCAGCGGTGCGACCACGGCGAAGTCGTGGCTGTCGCGCCAGGAATCGACAAACAGCGGCCCGGCACGCAGCAGAAGCGCGTCACCAACCTGCAGCGACTGCTGCCCGAGCTTTCCATCGATGCTTTCTCCGTCGCGGTGGATCGCCAGCACCGCTGCTCCGTACCGGCCCCGGAAGCTGACCTGCTTCAGCGTCCGGCCCGCCAACGGCGAGAGCGTGCCAACCACCACCTCCACCAGGCCGGTCCGGTCCTCAGTCAGCGCCGCGACCTGATGCTCCTCGGCGTGCTGCAGGCCAGGCATCGCGAGGTCACGCACGGCTTGCATATCGCCGACGATCACCAGCTCATCACCGCCGAGGAGGCGCGAGTCCGGCCGCGCGGTCGCGATGCCGGCGGCCCCACGGTCGATCGCCGCCACGAACATCGCGTCCAGCTGACGCAGCCCCGCGTCGGCCAAGGTAAGGCCATCAAGCGGGCCATCCACCTCCACAACCATCCGAAACGAGTAGCTGCGGTCCCCCGGCGCGCCGGTGGCCGCCGATCGGTCAGGCAGCAGCTTCGGCGCCAACAGCACCAGGACCACCAGCCCCATCAGCGCCATCGGAAGGCCGAGCGGTGTGACCTCCAGCAGCGAGAACGGGGTGCCGGTCTCGGACG
>JBLFZR010000015.1:0-23044 GCA_047610595.1 Nitriliruptoraceae bacterium
CCTCGAAGCGGGTCGGCTTGAGCTTGCGCACCAGCGCCTGCATGCCAGTCGAGTCCAGCTGGAAGATCCCGAGCGTGTATCCCGTCGCCAGCATCTCGTACACCTTGGGATCGTCCATCATCCCAAGGTTGACCGGGTCGTCGAGGTCGACGAGCACCCCACGGTTGGTCTTGACGTGCCGTTCGGCGTCGGCGACCACCGAGAGGTTGCGCAGGCCGAGGAAGTCCATCTTCAGCAGACCGATGGCCTCGCACGCCTTCATCTCGTACTGGGTCACGATCTCGCCGTTGTCGGTGCGCAGCAGCGGGACCGTCTCGACGAGCGGCTTGGCCCCGATGATGACGGCGGCCGCGTGGATGCCGTGCTGACGCTTCAGCCCTTCGAGCTTCTCGGCCATGTCCAGCACACGTCGGTACGTCGGGTCCTCGCGGGCGGCGGTCAGCTCTGACGACAGGTCGTACGCGGACTTCTTGCCCTCGCGGGTCTCGACCAGAGGGAACTCGTTGCCCTGCTGCGGCGGCGGCATCATCTTGCACAGCTTGTCGCCGACCTGGAACGTGTTCTCGACGCCGAGGCCCGCAGTACCCAGCACGCGGGCTGCGTCGCGGATGGCCGACTTGGCTTTGATGGTGCCGAAGGTGATGACCTGGGCGACCTGCGCCTGGCCGTACCGCTCGGCCGAGTAGCTGATCATCTCGGAGCGACGACGGTCGTCAAAGTCCATATCGATGTCTGGCATCTCCTTACGGCTCGGGTTTAGGAACCGTTCGAAGATCAGGCCGTGGTGAATGGGGTCCACCCGCGTGATGTCGGTGCAGTACGCGACAACCGAACCGCCGGCCGAACCACGACCCGGCCCGACGCGGATGCCCACCTCACGCGCGTGGCGGCAGAGGTCGGCCACGATCAGGAAGTAAGCCGGGAAGCCCATCTCGGTGATCACCCGCAGCTCGTAGTCGATGCGTGTCTGAACAACGTCCGGCAACGGCGAGCCGTACAGCCGATGTGCACCGTCGAGCACATCATCGCGCAGCTGCTCGGACTCGGTCCGACCGCCCGACGTGGGGAACTTCGGCAGCAGATCTTGGTCAAACTCGAGCTTGACGTCGCACATCTCGTTGATGTCGAGCGTCGCCTTCAGTGCGTCAGGGGCGCGCGTGCCAAACATCTGCCACATCTCGGCGGAGGTGCGCATGTAGTAGTCGGGACCGCTAAACCGGAACCGGTTCTCGCTGTTGAGCTCGGAGCCGGTCTGAATGCAGAGCAGGGCGTCGTGCGCCTCGGCGTCGGACGCGTCGGTGTAGTGCGAGTCGTTGGTGATGACCGTGCGCAGCCCGAGCTCGCGCGCCAGCTTCTCCAGCAGCGGCCAGTTCTTGCGCTGCAGATCGATCCCGTGGTCCATCTGCTCGACGAAGAACCGTTCCGGGCCGAGGATGTCCTTGAAGTCCGACAGCGCCTGCTTGGCTGCCGCCTCGTCGTCGCGGATCAACGCTTGGTTGACCTCGCCACCAAGGCAGCCCGACAGCACGATGAGGCCCTCGTTGTGCTGCGCCAGCAGCTCCTTGTCGATACGCGGCTTGTACCAATGCCCCTCGAGGTAGGCGGCCGTCGACATCGCCATCAGGTTGCGGTAGCCGACATCGTTCATAGCCAGCGTGGTCAGGTGGTAGTAGCGGTCGCCGTTCGGCGTGCGCTGCTGATCCCGACGCGACCCAGCTGCTTGATACAGCTCCGATCCGAGGATCGGGTTGATGCCCGCTTTCCGCGCCTGATTATGGAAGTCGACAAGACCAAAAAGCACGCCATGGTCGGTCATCGCCACACCGGGCTGGCCATCTTGCTCGACCTTGCGGATCAATCCCTCAAGCTTCGACGCACCATCGAGCATCGAGTACTCGGTGTGCACGTGCAGGTGGACGAAGGAGTCGTCAGCCATGGTCGCTTCCCGGCAGGTCTGGATCATCTGGACAGGCGTCGCGCGCCCCGCGGACGGGGTTGGTGGCGAGGGGCCTGTCGGGGCGGTCTTCCCGGCCGATCAGCGCCTTCGCGGGCGTCGAACGGGCATGGACCACAGGGGAAGCGACGAGCCCTCGCGCCGCGCGCAGGAACGTAGCCGGTGGCTGGCCTTAGCCGACGGTGCTACGCCCGTACCGAACGGTGACCTCATCGGACACGACGAGGCCGTAGAAGGTGGAGGTGGCTGCGTCGGTCGCGACGGGAGCTGGGTCAACAAGACGCACCATCGGCGCATCCTGCAGCGCCTGGAGCTCTTGCAGCGGGCCTTGCACGACGACCGCGTGTATCAACGGCGCACCATCGGCGATCTGCGTACGTGCCGTCTTGAGCAGGTCGGCCTGCTGCTCGGCATCCGCCTCAAACTCTGCGTTGTCGAGCGAGTCGCTGGCCAGCAGCTCGAGGAAGGCCTGCTCCTCCTGCAGCAGCCGTGCGACCGCGAGATCGATAGCGGCCGAGACTGACGCCACTGGGTCGCCCGCAGCTGCGACCGCGATCGGCGAGGCCGTCTCAAGCGGCACCCGCAGCAGCACGTACAGCACCTCAACATCGTCACCGACGGCTGCGATCGCATCGGCCGGCGTCTGCAGCTGCGCGAACGAGACGACAGCGATATCCCCAGCGGTCGCCTCACGCATCGACCGACTTCGGTCGGTGATGTAACCATCGACAGAGCTGCCGGTCGGAGGCCCGACGCGCGCGGCAACAGCCCCTCCATCAGCAACATCCGACTGAATCACGATCTCTGGGTCAACAGAGATCGAGGCTGGACGTCGGTCCTCGTCGAACGCGAGCACGACAGATCCCAGCAGCACGACGCTCGCGACAATCGCGATAAGCGGGCGCTGTCCTGCGGTGCGCACCGGCGGTGTGCGGGCCATTACTGCTCCGATAAGTACAAGATTCGTGGTCGGGCGACGCGGGCGAGCTAGAACGCAACCACTCAGCGTTCCGTGAGCCCAACCCGGTTGAAAAGATCGTCGAGGTCGGTCGGCACCGGCTCGGTCTTCTCAACGCGAGCCCCGGTGATCGGGTGCTCGAAGCCCAAGGTGCGGGCATGAAGCGCCAGCCGAGGGACGCTGAGTGCAGCATCCGACGCCGGCGAAGTGCCGTACCGATCGTCACCCACCACCGGGTTTCCGATGGCCTGCAGGTGCACACGGATCTGATGCGTCCGCCCCGTCTCGAGCCGACATTCGACGAGGCTGAAGCGCTCCTCATCGAGCACCAACGTCTCCATCACACGCCAGTGGGTCCGCGCTGGCCGCCCACCTTCGACACACGCAAAGCGCTGCCGATCAGTGGGGTGGCGCGCGATGGGTGCGTCGACGATTCCCGTCTCTGACGGCGGGACGCCCCGGACCAGCGCGAGGTAGCGACGTAGCACGGTGCGTTGCCGAAGCTGCTCGATCAGACCTTCCTGCGTGACGTCATCGGACGCCACCATCAGCAGGCCTGAGGTGTCACGGTCAAGACGGTGCACGATCCCAGGCCGCTCCGGTGCGGTACCGGTCGACAGCGGCACACCGGCGGCGAGCATCGCGTCGACCAAGGTGTCGCCGTGATGGCCTGCGCCCGCGTGCACAACCAGCCCTGCCGGCTTGGACAGCAGCAGGAGGTGCTCGTCCTGATACCGGATCGGAGGCATCGCAGGCGGCTCGCCCAGCACCGGCTGCGGCCGTGCTGGAATCACGAGGCGTTGCCCGAGCTGCACCGTAGACGAACGCTTCGCGGGGGCCCCGTTCAACGTGGCATCCACCTCTGCGAGCCAACGCGCCGCAGCGCTACGTGAGGTGCCGGTGAGGCGCGCAACGAGCACGTCAAGCCGCTCACCTGCACCATCTTCGGCCACCTCTGCGGTGAGTCCGTTGGTCATAGCTTCGTTCATCATGCGCCATCCAAGAGGCCACGCCCCTCGAGCTCGCGTTCGCGAGCCCGATCTTCATACCCCAACGAGGCGATCAGCAGCGCGAAGCCTGCGAGAATCGCCATGTCGGCAACGTTGAAACGGGCCAGCTGCGGCTGATCAATCGGAACCCAGCTCGGGACTCGGGTGGCGATGAAGTCCACAACCTGTCCTTCAGGGAAGCCCGGCGCCCGCAGGATGCGATCGATGCCGTTCCCCCAGGCGCCTGACAGCAGCAGGCCGTAGGCCGACGCTGCGCGGTACGTGTGCGCACGAGGCATGTATCGCACCACGATCACCGTCACGACTGCCGTGATGGTCACGAAGAACCAACGGCCGATGAACGCCGACACGGCCGAGTCGGCGTCCAAGCCGAACAGCTCCCCGAAGAACCCATCAGGGGAGAACCCGAGCGCTCCCCCCGGGTTGTAGATCAGCTGCCAGCCGAACCCGTCACGAAAGAACGGCACCCAGCTCGGGACGATCTCGACGAGACGGTTCGGGATAAGCAAACGGTCTGCGACCGTCTTTGTTGCCTGGTCGAGGATGAACACGGCGGCAGCTAAGAGCATGCCGACGCCCACCGGGCTCCCTTGAACCGGCGGGATACGCACGAGCGCCTCGTCGGCACGACGAGGGGCTTGGAGCGGGGGCAACAGCGCCACGGAGCAGCAGGCCGATCGGTCGGGTCCGACGGACGACGGTACCCAAACCGAGTGCAGGACCGGCATCGTTGTCCGGGGCTGTGCGTGCGGCATGCTGCACCTCTCCGATCAGAGGTTGGATATGCAGGCATGGAACGCAGCCGCCCTCGCCGCCGTCATGCTCGGTGCGGGCGCCGTCACGCGGCACCGTGTTGAGGCACGAAGCGTCAAACGCGGAGATCGTCCACCTATCGGTCCAGACAGCGTGCTCGATGATGACACGCGACCCCACACGCTGCATCGCGCCATCGCTGGATGGCAGCCGTCACGACCTCACAGCCGCCTCGGACAGGTGCTGGCTGCTGTCTGGAGCAGCCCGTTGACCTGCGCTGGCGTCACGATGGCCGCGCTCGGAGGCCAGCTGCCAACCGTGCGCCGCGATGCGGGCTGCCTCGTCGCGGTCAACCTGCGCGGCCCAGCCGGCGCGTTCCTGGCAGGGCAAGGCGCCGCCGCCGCGACGCTCGGGCAGCTCGTCATCGTGCGTGCGCCCGCCGTCCGCACCCGATTGCTGGCACACGAGGTCGTACACGTACGACAGCAAGAACGCCTAGGGCCGCTTTTCGCGCTCGCATACCCTCTTGCGCAGCTGCGCTGGGGATACCGAGCGAACCCGTTCGAGATCGCGGCCCGCCGTGGCGCCGCGAACTCGATCAGCGAGCCTGCAACACCTTCTTGAGCTCAGTCGCGACGGCCGCGCCGACGCCCTTGACCGTGGTCAGCTCGTCCACGGACGCATCAGCCATCGCCTCAAGTGAGCCAAACATCTTCAACAGCGCGTCCTGCTTCGCAGGACCGACACCCTTGATCTGCGACAGCTCCGTACGCGCCTTCGCGCCCCTCGTACCGGTCGGCGCGGCCCGCTTTGTCGGCTTCACGGCGGCAGCTGGCTTGGTGGCCGCTGCCGTTGTCACGCGTGCGACAGCAGGTCGGGTAACGGCGGCGGCCTCACCCGCCGGGCGCGACACAACGCGGCGCACGACCTTGACCGGTGCACCCGCGGGCTGACCCGGCTGCGGGCGACGCACCACAGTGCGGGTCGCCGGCTGAGCGGCGTCGGGGTTCGTCGCGACGCGACGCACAACACGACGCACGACGGGAGCGCTGGACGTCTCCGCGGGCGTGGCAGAAGCCTCGCGCGACGCGGTCTCTGCGAGCGGCGCCGGAGCCCGGCGGACAACGCGGCGCGGCGCGGTCGCAGCATCCTGAGCTGCGGACGCGTCCGTGACGGCGCTGGCGGCAGCTGCTGGCTCGTTCCGTGTCTCGACGAGCGCTGCAGGCGCAGCGACCTCGACCGGATCGGCGATGCTGCGGCCGCGCGGCGCGTCCGACAGTCGCAACGGCGCAGGCCGTGCTTCATCGGTCGCACGAAGGGGCGCGGGGCGAGCCGTGGGGCCACCCGTCGCGCGCCGACGCGCGAGGAAGCTTGCGCCCAGCACACCGAACGTCGCAACACAGGCGACGATCGCTGTCCAGATGAACGGCATGGAGTTAGCGGGCGGGGGGAGGAAGACGCCGATAATCAAAGAAGCGGCAGCCACCAGCACCAGCACGAAGGCGACGAGAATCACGCCTTGAACCCTTCAGGTATGTCGATAATTGGACGGCGCGAGCCTACTCAACCGAGCGGCGTCTGTATCCCGAGAGCGACGGGCACACAACCGATATGCCGTCGCGCCCCCTCGTAGGGCTCACACAACGCCTGTTGGAAGAACATCTAGCTCGTGTTCAGGTCCTCGTCGACGGCGCCCTCCGAGCCGTCCCCCACAGTGGGCTGCTCGTTCTCGAAGCTGTCCACGATCGCCGCCAGCTCGACCGTGACATCGATCATCGTCAGGCCAAGACCTTCGTCGACTATCTCGTCGACTACAACGCCCGGGAGCGGTGGCTCTGACGGGAGGTCGATCTCGCCGAGTCGCTCCAGCTGCAGCGCAAGGTGGTGCCGCAGGCGCAGTTGGTGATCCTCGGCGAACGTGCGTAGCTGCTCGATGTGATCCTCGAGCGCACGGCGGCGTCGGCTGCCGTCCACCTCATCAGCACGAGCCCGGCGCATCGCCGCGTCCCGCAGCTGGTCCGCGCGGCCCGCGGCCCGCGACAGCAGGGCCTCGGCCTTGACCGCAGCACGCGCATGCATCCGGTCATCCTGCAGTCGCGCATCCTCGATGCTGGCTCGCAACGAGTCGCGCGCCAGCTCCGCCGCGCGCAGCGCGGTCATCAGGTCTTGCGTCTGTGCCGCCAGATGATCAAGCAGATCGTTGACCTCGTCGATCGCGTAGCCCTTACGGCCGATCGACAGCTCGTAGCTCACGATCTCGTCGGGACCTAGGATGAGCGTGTCCTCGACAGGATCATCCTCGGTCGCGTCGGTCTCGATTCTCACCTCACAGGCCCTGCGCACGCAGCACGGACTGCAGGATGCTGAGCAGGAAGAACAAGATCAAGATCGACACATCGAGCCCGACACCGCCCAGCCGCAACGGTGGTATGCGGGCACGCATCGGCATCAGAACCGGGTCGACGACCGACCGAACCAACCGGATAGCTCCGATGAGTGGCTCCGGCGGTCGGGGCACGTAGGACGCGATGACGTACGCGATTAGGACGTAGATGTAGAGCTGGATCAGGCCCGAGAGGATTCCCACAGCTCAGGCTCCGTCTGCAAATCGGTAACCGCGAGCCTCGAGGCGTAACCGCTCCTCTGCAGCCACCTCGACTCCCTCGGCCGTGAGCAGGAACGCCCTGTTGGAAAGCTTCGACAACGACCCGTGCCTGGCGTACGTCATGCCGGACACGAAATCGATCACTCGACGCGCCGTCGTGCGGTCGACGGCAGCGAGGTCAAACAGCACCGGCTGCCCATCCCTGTACCGCTGACCGATCTGCTCACAGTCCTCGAAGGTCGACACGTCAACCACGGCAGTGCGAGCCACATCCAGACGGACGACCGACCCGAGCGTGCTGTCGCTGGACGGCGCGATGCGCAACGGCCGCACGTTTCCCTTCGCGCGCGGCGAGTCGTCAACGGCCTCGGTCACGGGTGGGCGTAGGTCGTCGTACTGCTCTGCCTCTGGCTCTTCCCAGAGACCGAGGTAGACGAGGGCCTTCTGCCACAAGCCGGTGTTGCTCATCGCGTGCTCCTATCGCCGTCAGACGGCGGGGTCGTGCTGCTGGTCGGCGACCAAGGGCCGGAGCCCCTGGCGCCAAAGATGTCGGTACCGACCCGAACGTGCGTGGCTCCTGCAGCCACTGCAGCCTCTAGATCAGCGCTCATTCCCATCGACGTGCACGCCAGCTGAAGTCGGTCCGCGGTTGCCCGCAGCGTCTCAAAGAGTGGGCGCGCCGCATCGTTGGCGTCCGTGCCGATCGGCGGGAGCGGCGGGATGGTCATGAGCCCCTCTACTGCGATATGCGGACGAGATTGAGCGTAGGCGACGAGGCTGTCCACCTCGGTGAGGCTGCACCCGCCCTTTGCGGGATCGTCACCAACGTTCACCTGCACCAAGATTCGCTGCACCACCTCGCGTTCGGCCGCCAGCCGCTCGAGGCGATCAACAAGGGAGACCCGGTCCACCCCGTGCAGCAGGACGTCTACGCCCACCACCCCTGGAGCTTGTCGGCGCTGCAGCTGTCCGATCAGGTGCCATCGCGCGACCGGCGCATGCAACGCTGCCTCGACGATTGGGCGCTTGGCGACAAGCTCTGCCACTCGGTTCTCGCCAAGGTCCAGCGCCCCCGCGGCGACCGCCTCCACGACGCGCGCCGGCGGGTGCGTCTTGGACACCGCCACCAGCGTCACATCCGACGCAGATCGTCCGGCCGCAGCGGCGGCGGCTGTGATGCGCGCCGTGACGTGCGACAGACGCTGCGCGATCTCCGTCATCGCCGCACCACGAGCCCGAGATGACGGCCGGCACCTGGGTCGGCCCGGTGGCTGAACCAGCCGTCCGTGCACCGTGTGCAGCCGCCGACACGTGTTGCTGACACACCCAACACCGCGAGCTGGTCCAGCACCGCGCGCGGCAGGTCCAGCGACGGTGTGCCCCAGGTGGTCGTGGCCTCGGCGGTAGGAACCACGCGACAGATCTCGGCCTGCATCGCTGTCGGAACCTCGTAGCAGCAGCCACCGATCGCGGGACCAACAACGGCCACGACGTCCTCGCCCGGCAGCGCCGCAACGGCGGCACGCACCGCACCCGCAGCAACACCACGACGGCCCGCGTGGACCGCCGCGATACCGAGCTCAGACGCCAGCAAGATCACAACGCAGTCGGCCGCCGCGACGCCGAGCACGCGACCGGCCTGGGTGGTCACGAGCGAGTCAACCTCACGAAGCTCGGCACCCGGCGGGGTGTGGTGATCTACGACGCCCACCGCGGCCCCATGGACCTGCACCATCAGATGCCAGTCGCCGGCATCCGTACCTGTTGCTGCCCCGACGGCCGCTCGATCTGCGGCCAACACCGACGGCAGATGCGGGCGGTGGTGCGAGAGGTTGCCGGCACGCCCGATAACTGGCGCTGGTGCATCCGATGTACCCGTGAACCATGCGTCAACGCCGTCGCGTAGCGCCACGGGCAGGACACGTGGCGCGACGCGCGACGTGTGGTTGGTCACTGCAGGAACGACGGGATGTCGAGGTCGTCGTCCGCGTCGATCGCGATCGTCGGCGTGTCCTCGAGCCGCACCGGCGCGCGCGGCGCATCGTCCGACGCGGCCGCGGGACGGTCCGTGCGAGCAGCACCACCAAGAGTTACGGGCGGCGCAGTGGCCGACGGCGCGGCGCCACGACGCACGAACGCGCCTTGCTGCTCGAGCGGCTCGGCCTTGTCGAAGCCAGCAGCGATAACGGTGACCTTGACCTCGTCGCCGAGGCTGTCATCGATGACAGCACCGAAGATGATGTTCGCCTCCGGGTGCGCCGACGCCGCGATGCGCTGCGCTGCCTCGTTGACCTCCATCAGGCCCAGGTCCGAGCCGCCAGCAATCATGAGGAGCACGCCACGGGCGCCGTCGATGGAGGCCTCCAGCAGTGGCGACGAGATCGCCGCGTCTGAGGCCATCGCGGCGCGATCGTCACCCCGCGCGGTGCCGATGCCCATCAACGCCGAGCCGGCGTCCTTCATCACCGTCGACACGTCCGCGAAGTCAAGGTTGATAAGGCCCGGTGTGGTGATGAGGTCGGTGATGCCCTGCACACCTTGGAGGAGCACCTCGTCGGCGAGGCGGAAGGCGTCCATCGCCGTCGTGGCCGCATCGGCGAGGTCCAACAGCCGGTCGTTGGGGATGATGATAAGGGTGTCGACCTCGGCCTTCAGGCCGGCGATTCCCTCCTCCGCCTGACGGGAGCGGGTACGACCCTCGAAGCTGAACGGGCGCGTCACAACGCCGACGGTGAGCGCACCCAGCTCGCGGGCGATCCCTGCGATGACAGGCGCGCCACCGGTGCCGGTTCCGCCGCCCTCGCCGCAGGTGACGAACACCATGTCTGCGCCTTTGAGCACCTCGGTGATCTCGTCGCGGTGATCTTCTGCGGCCTGACGACCCACGTCGGGGTTCGCTCCAGCGCCGAGCCCCCGTGTCAGCTCGCGACCGACGTCGAGCTTGACATCGGCGTCCGACATCAACAGGTCCTGTGCGTCGGTGTTAATCGCGATGAACTCGACGCCCTTGAGGCCGGCGTCGATCATCCGGTTGACAGCGTTGACGCCGCCGCCGCCGACGCCGACGACCTTGATGACCGCGAGGTAGTTGGTCGGGGTGACGCTCATCGGATGCTCCAGAGTGGGGTGCTCGTGCTTGCTCGGCGTGACCGAGGAGCCAAGGTGTGGCGGGCGGGTCTGCCCTAACCAACCCTCGACCTCAGGTAGAGGTCTATGCTTATGTAAACCTACGGTCATTGTGAAGTTAGGGAGGACCTTGGGACGTAGCAAGGAACCGAGACGCTCAGCGGACACAGCTGGGCGCTCCCACGTCCGCGCATGCACCACAGCGTGGGCGCCTCACGTCAGGGCGTGACAGTCGGGGCAGCCGGGGCGCGGACGTCGATCGCGGTGACCACGAGGCCGTCGAGATCTTCAAGCACCGCGCCGAGCGCCCGCGCTTTCTCGTCCGCACGGTCACCGTCCCCCCACCGCACAACCACGCCCGACTCAAGATCGAGCTCGATGCTGTCGGTCGTCACAGCGCGTGCGCTGTCCACCAGCACCGCGATCGGGCCGGGCAACGACAGCAGCACGGCGTGAGCGGTGGCCAGCGCCGGCCGGGTAGCCACACGCTCGCCTTCCACGGGCGCCCGCCCCGGGATAAACACGTGCGGCGTGCCGGGCGCGTCACCCCGCCCGAGGACCAGCCCGTCCTCGGACACCAGCCACGGCTCCTCACCGAAGATCGCCGTCAGCGCCGGCGCAACCTCGACGACCTCGATGCGTAGGCCCAGTGACCCGGCGCGCTCAACGACAGCCCGCTCGACCATCGGCAAAGCCTGAATTCTGTCCTCGATGTGCGAGGGACGTAGACGCAGCACCGACGTGCCCAGCGCAACGCCACCCGTCGCACGCACCTCGTCGGCCGTCAGCCGCTGCACCCCCGTGACCTCGGCCGTCGCAAGCGCCACGAGGCTGCTGCGCTCGAGCAGCCAGCCTCCCACCAGCAGCACCAACGCCGTCAAGGCCAAGATGGTGCGCCGCAGCCGGCGACGGCGCCGCGCACCGCGCACCGCGGCACGTCGGGCCGCGATCCTGTCGTTGACAGCAGGCTTACTCATCGCCCAACCACGACAAGCTCGCTGACAAGATCCACCCCATAGGCGTCCAAGACGGTCGCGTGCACATGCTCCATCACTGCCAGCACATCAGCTGCCGTTCCCCCGGGCTCGGTCGTGACGAAGTTGGCGTGCTTGGTCGACACCATCGCCCCGCCCACGCGGTGTCCCCGCAACCCGGCAGCATCAATCAACCGTCCGGCAGTGTCTTCTACCGGGTTGCGCCACACCGACCCGCAGTTGGGGTGCTCCAGCGGCTGATGCTCCTGCCGCCACCGACGAACCTCGGCCAGCGCGGCCTTCACCTCGCCGGCAGCAGCCGGCGGCAGCTGCAGCGTCGCAGACACGACCAGCGCGTCCGAGGGCATCGATGACGATCGGTAGCCGAGCCCGAGCAGCGCGACCGGCCAGCTCTCACGCGTGCGGCTGGAGCGGCGGAACAGATCCACCTCGACCAGCACGTCCGACATCTCACCCTGGTGCGCCCCGGCGTTCATACGCACGGCACCACCGACGGTGCCGGGCACCCCGACACCCCACGCGAAACCTCCGAGGCCTTCGGCCCCTGTCATGACAGCCACCGCAGGGAGCGGCTCCCCCGCGCCGGCACGCACCGTGGCACCACCGTCCGGGGACGCGGTGACATCGATGCCGCGGAACCCGCGACCGAGGACGAGCGCGATGCCGGACCAGCCGGTGTCCGCCACCAGCATGTTCGAGCCACGACCGAGGACCAGCACCGGCACACCGTGCGCGTCGGACGCGACCGCAACCGCGGTCAGATCCGCATCCGACTCGGCCGTGACCAGCACGCGCGCGGCGCCACCGACCCGCAACGTCGTCATCGGGGCCAGCGGCGCCTCGGCCGTGACGGTCCCGGCACAAGCCACTCGCAGCTGCTCGACCAGCGGGTCAAGCACGGCGTGTCCGAAGACGGTCCAGCAGCGCCGGCCCAACGCGGGTCACATCGCCCGCCCCGGTAATCAGCACCACGTCGCCGTCGCGAACCCGCTCTGCGAGCACGTCCGCCAGCGCGCCCAGGTGGGGCTCGAACACAACTTCGGCACCCGCTGCGGTCGCGGCATCTGCCACGAGCTGCCCGGTCACCCCCGGCTCTGGCTGCTCGGGTCCGGCGTACACCTCGGTCACCACCACCAGATCTGCGGCGGCGGCGGCGCGACCCAGCTCCGCACCCAGCACACGGGTTCTTGAGTACCGGTGCGGCTGCACGACCACAACGATTCGACCGTCCGTCTGCGACCGCGCGGCGTCGAGCGTCGCAGCCAGCTCCGTGGGATGGTGGGCGTAGTCATCGATGACCTCCACGCCACCGACCGTGCCCAGCCGCTGAAAGCGACGCTGGGTGCCTTGGAAGATCCCGAGACCGACTGCCGTCGCCGGCACGTCCTGCCCGAGCGCCCGCGCGATGGCCAGCGACGCGGCAGCGTTGCGCAGGTTGTGATCGCCGGGCAGCTGCAGCGTCAGCGCGATGGTGCACTCCGGGGTGTGCACCATCGCACGGCCCGGCCCTTCGATGACCAGCCGGACGGTCGCGTCGGCGTGCGTGCCGTACGTCACCACGCGCGCCCCGGGAGGCACACGGTCCACCAGCGCCGCCGATCCTGCGTCGTCGGCGCACAGGATGGCCGTCCCACCCGGCCGCAGCCGCTGGAGGAACGACACGAAAGCCTGCTCGACATCCGCGGTGTCGCTGAACTCGTCGGGGTGGTCCAGCTCGACGTTCGTGATGACTGCCACGTCCGGTTCGTACATGAGGAACGATCTGTCGGCCTCGTCCGCCTCGGCGATCGCGATCGCGTCAGCGCCCGCATGTGCGTTTGCGCCCGTCTCGTTCAGCTGACCGCCGATGACGAAGCTCGGGTCGACGCCAGCCTGCTGCAGCCCGACCACAGTCATCGCAGTGGTGGTGGTCTTGCCGTGGGTGCCGGCGATCAGAACGCTCGTGTCGGCGCTGAGCGCATCCGCGAGGGCACGGGCGCGCAGCACAACCTCGATGCCTGCCGCCAGCGCGGCCGCGACCTCGGGGTTGGTGCGCGGCACCGCCGTCGAGATGATGACCTGATCAACGCTGTCCACGACCGACGCATCATGGCCGATGTTGACCGTCGCGCCCAGCGCGCGCAGCTCCTCGATGATCCGCCCATCACGCAGATCGCTGCCGGACACCTGATGCCCGCGCAGCAGCAGCAGCCGCGCGACGCCGGCCATGCCCACCCCACCGATACCCACAAGGTGCACTCGGGCGGGCACAGGGCGAGCCGCGCGTGTGTCGATACCGCTCATGACCACACCTTTCCAGGGCCCTGCTCAAGCTGGTCGAGGACCAGCCGGGCGACGTTTCTGGCCGCGTCGGGTCGGCCGTACGACAGCGCTGCCGCGGCCGTGCGCGCGCCGGTCACGCGATCGCTCAGCCACGGCTCGACCACCTCGACCAGCCGCTGACCGGTCAGCTCCTTGTCTTCCACCACGACGCCGCCGCCGACGCGCTCGAGCGCCCGCGCGTTGTGCAGCTGATGGTCAGCGGTCGCGTGCGGGTACGGCACAAGCAAGCTCGGAAGACCGAGCACGGTCAGCTCGGCGATCGACGTCGCCCCAGCGCGTGAAACGACGGCATCGGCGGCAGCGAACGCGAGGTCCATCTCGTCGATGAAGTCCACGAGTCGGATCGCCGGACCGCCGCCCGCGGCGCGGCGCGAACGCTCAAGAGCCGCAGCCGTCTCGTCGTACAGCGCCCGGCCGCTGGAATGCAGCACCTGGACGCCCCCCGGAGCGCGCCAGTGCTGCAACGAGCCGGCCACCGCACGGTTGATGGTGCGCGAGCCCTGCGACCCGCCGAACACCAACAACGTGGGGAGGTCTCGTCGCAGCTTAAAGTGGTCGCGCGCACGGTCTCGGAGCCCAACCATGTCAAGGTCGAGAAGCTGCTCTCGGACCGGGTTTCCCGTGATAGCGACGCGCTCTTGCTGCTTAAAGCGGTGCACGGACCCTGGGAAGCTGACAGCGATCTTGTCGGCCCATCGGGCCGCCAGCTTGTTGGCCATACCGGGAATCGCGTTCTGCTCGTGGATGACCAGCGGCAGCTGCTTGCGTGCCATCGCCCACGACACGGGCAGCGAGACGTAGCCACCGAACGTCACAGCTGCTTTGACGTCGAGCGCGGTCGCAAGTGCCTCGACGTTCGCGATTGAACGACGCAGCGCGCCCGGCACCTTCAGCAGCGACGGCGTGGGGCGTCGAGGGAGCGGCAGCACGTCGATGTGGTGCAGGTGGTAGCCAGCCTCTGGGACCAACCGGCCCTCAAGCCGGTCCCTGGTCCCAACAAACACCGGCTCGATGGACGGGTCGAGCCGACGAAGCTCGTTCGCGACGGCGATAGCGGGAAAGACGTGACCCGCAGTGCCGCCACCGGCGATCAGAACCGTACGCGTGCTCACGCGGGTGCCTCCGTACGCGATGGTGCGACTGTGGGCCGCGAGCGCGCGATGCTCGTGAGGATCCCGAACGCGACCAGCGTCGAGATAAGGGACGATCCGCCGACGCTCACCAACGGCAACGTCACGCCGGTGATCGGCAGCAGGCCGGTGACCGTACCGATGTTGATGAAGGCCTGACCCACCAACCACGCCGTCAGAACGCCCGCGACCAGTCGACCAAACCGGTCGGGCGTCGTGCGTGCGATGCGTAGACCCACAACCAACACCCCCGTGAACAGGGCCACGACCGTGAGCGCCCCGATCAGACCGAGCTCCTCGCCGATGATGGCGAAGATGAAATCGGTTTCGGGGTTCGGAATGAAGTCCCACTTGCCGCGGCTGGCGCCGAGCCCGGTGCCGGACCACCCGCCTTCACCGAGCGCGTACAACGACTGCAGCAGCTGGTAGCCGCTGCCCAGCGGATCGGCTTCGGGGTGGAGCCAGCCTGTGATGCGCGCAACTCGATACCCGGCCGTCGCGATCGCGACCGCGGTGAGCGCCGCACCGACCACGGCGATCACGCCGACGAGGCGTCCGGGGATGCCCTCAAGCCACAGCACGAGGCAGACGATCAGGGCCAGCAACAGCGTCGTACCGAGGTCTGGCTCAAGCATGACCAACAACGCCTGCACGAAGAACACCGGCAGCGCAGGGATCAGCAGGTGCCTGATGGTGAGCTCCCCCGTGCGCGCCATCATGCGCTTGCGCTGATGCACGTCAGCAAGCCATAGCAACGTCGACAGCTTCGCCAGCTCGCTCGGCTGCACGATGACAGGTCCGACCGCGAGCCAGCGCGTCGCGCCGAACTGGGCGTAGCCCACCCCCGGCACAATCACCATCACCAAGGTGACAAGCGACACCAGCATCATCAGCCACGACAGCAGCCGCCAGACCCGATGGTCAAGGCTGGCGGTCACTGCGAACAGGGCCAGCCCAAGGATGGCGTATCGCAGCTGTCCCTGGAAGGTTGTGAACGCGTCACCGTCACGTGCGTCGGCGACGAACGAAGCCGAGAGACTCATTAGCAGGCCCAACGCCAGCAGCAGGCCCGCGAGGACGACCAGCGCCAACGCATCTTTGTTCCATGGCCCGGTCGCCTGGAGATGCAGCCGGTTGAGCAGCCCGCGCAGACCTGAAACCGAGTCAGCCTGCCCGGCAGCTGTTCGGGTGGTGGTGACCGTCATAGGGTGCCTCCGGCGGTCGCGGCGTGAGACCGGTGATGGGGCGAGTCGTCGCGTACCGGCGCCACCGCCAAGTCCTCATCATTCTGGCCCATCCACACCTGGACCTTGTCGGCACCGTACGCCTCGAACCCGCCGTCCAAGTCGAGGCGCTCCGGCTCCGGCGCCAGCATGGCACCTACCCGTGCCCGAAGCCGGTCGGCGTACCGCAGCTGGAAAGCTGTCAGATGCACCACGAGCACCTCGTCGCCAGGGCTGAGCGCTGCCTCGATCATCGTCATGCCCATGCCCCCACAGGCAACGGCGGGGGCTCCGCTTGCAGCCAACGTCGCGATCACTCGCTCTGTCACGGCCATCGAGCCATCGCCTCCGGTGATCGCCACGATGCGCCGATTCGGGCGTAGCCGAGCGGCAAACTCGGGCTCCGACCACACCGGCACGTCGGCTTCGACTGCGGCCGCGAGCAGCGACGACAGCTCGGTCGTACGGCGCGACACGATCACAACGTCAACGCGGGCGAGCAGCGGACGTGCGTCAGCGAGATGCAGCGCCTCCACCTCGTGCGGGAGCCCAAGAAGCATCGATGCGTCATCGTCGACGGCAGCAACCCCAACGCGCAGCTCACGCAACGCGTGGATCACGCCGCGACCGGTATCCCGCGTTCCGACCACGAGCGCACGCCCGATGCCAAGATCTGTCTGCATCACAGCGTGGCACCGGTCCGTATCGCCTCCACGACACGCTCCAGCGACTCGCCGTAGAACAGGCCAAGCCCCGCGACGACGCCGATGCCGGCAGCGATCCAGAACCGAACGATGATCGTCGAGTCAACCCATCCCACCAGCTCGAAGTGGTGGTGCAGCGGTGCCATTCGAAACACCCGCTTTGGCTGCTCGCGCCGACCTTCGGCTGCGGCCTTCTTCGTCAGCTTGAACACTGTTTTTTGCACGATGACCGAGAGCGTCTCGGCCACGAACAGGCCACCGACCAGCACCAGCAGCAGCTGGGTGCCGGTCGCAACGGCGACCGCGGCCAGCAGCCCACCAAGCGCGAGCGAGCCAGTGTCTCCCATGAAGATCTTGGCCGGCGGCGCGTTGTGCCACAGGAAGCCGGCGCAGGCCCCCGTCGTGGCCGCACACACCATCGCGATGTCGAGCGGGTCAAGGTCGGTCGCGAGCCCGAACGCCGCCGGGTTGCGGTACTGCCAGAACGCCACGAGCGTGTAGGCACCGAACACCAGCGCGCTGGTGCCCGCGAGAAGTCCGTCCACACCATCAGTCAGGTTGGCGCCGTTCGAGGTACCGGCCAGCAGCAGGAACATCCAGACGACGAAAACGAACGCTCCCAGCGACACAGACCACTCACCTGTGATCGAGATCTCGCGCGGGATGCCTGCGTACGTCGGCCCAAGCAGCGCCAGCGACGCCGCGATCACCGCCTGTCCGGCGAACTTGGCGGCCCCGCTCAGGCCCTGGTTGTGCCGGGCCCGCACCTTGATCAGGTCATCGGCGAAACCGATGCCAGCCATGCCGAGGAACACGACGATTACGAGCGCCCCGACCGGGGTGATACCGGTGTCGGGCAGCCCGTGTGCGGCGAGCCAGCCCCCCACCGCAGCGAGCACGATGGCGGCGCCTCCCATGGTCGGAGTACCAGCCTTGGATTGGTGGTGGGACGGCCCTTCCTCACGGATGGGCTGTCCGAGGCCGCGCTCGCTGAAGAACCGGATCACGAGCGGTGTCCCGAGCAAAGACAAGATCATCGCGACGGCGCCGCTGGTGAGGATGGGGATCACGGGTGTGCCTCGAGTGTGGTGTCGCGGGGCAGATGCAAGAGCGGGCGCTGTCGGTCGTTACGTGGCGTGTCATCGGCGACCAACGCAGCCGCGGCCGCGTCGAGCCCTGCGGAGCGGCTGCCCTTGCACAGGACCACATCGTGCGCCCCCAGCCGGCCGCGGAGCGCCGTCGCCACGTGGCGTGGCGCGTCAGCCGTGAGCACCTCGACCCCCGTGGCCTCGGCGGCGGCTGCCATGCCAGCGAGCGCGGGATGCGACCCTACGACCACCACGAGGTCCGCGACGGTTCCGGCACGAGCTCCGATCTGCTCGTGGTCGTGTACCTCGGTTTGACCAAGCTCCGCCATAAATCCGAGCACCGCCACGACGCGCCCGGCAGGCCGGCGCAGATCGCTGAGCATGTCGAGAGCCGCCTCCATCGAGAACGGGTTGGCGTTGTACGCATCGTTCACAACGAGCAGCCCGTCTGCGCGTGTCGTAAGGGCGGCGCGGAACGGGGAGAGCGTGGCCCCGGCTAGCCCCTCCACGATGGTGCCCAGCGGTACGCCCAGCGCGCCAGCAGCGGCAGCAGCGGCAAGCGCGTTGCTGAGGTTGTGCCGACCAGGCACGGGCATCGTGACCGACGCTTCACCCCACGGTGTCACCAGACGTCCGCTCCATCGCCCGTCATCGCCCACCCGTGCGTCTGCGACCGTCACATCCGTGTCGCGCACCCCATACCCAATCACCTGGGCCTCGGTTCGCGCCCGCATCGCCCACACCCGCGGGTCGTCAGCGTGCAGGACGGCGATCCCGTCGGCAGCAAGCGCCGCAACAAGCTCGCCTTTCGCGGCCGCGACCCCGTCGAGGTCACCAAACATCTCCAGGTGCGCCCCCGCGACCGCGGTGACGATCGAGACATCCGGGCGAACCCACGGCGTCAACGACGCGATATGCCCCTGCCCGCGAGCCCCGATCTCGACGATGAGGGCGCGGGTACCCGCTTCGGTGGCCAGCAGCGTCAGCGGGACACCGAGCTCGTTGTTAAAAGAGCCCCGCGCGGCGACCGTCGGCCGGTCGGCGGCGAGCACAGCGCGCAGCAGGTCCTTCGTCGTTGTCTTGCCGACAGATCCGGTGATGGCTACGACATCGGGGTCGACCTGCGTGCGCACATAGGCGCCGAGTGCACCGATCGCCTGCCAGCAGTCCTCGACCACCACACCCGCGTCCTGCAGCACATCGTTGCGCTCAACCAAGGCGGCGGCGCCACGGTCGCGCTGCGCGCCCGCTACAAACTGGTGTCCGTCCGCAGTCTCGCCGCGCAACGCAACGAACAGGGCCTCGGAAGATGCGCGCCGACTGTCGGTCACGACGCCAGTAACGGTGCGGTCGGGATCCCCCACGACCACACCGCGCACCGCAGCGGCGATCTCTCCCAGACGCAGCGTGATCACGCCTCCCCCTCCGACAGCAGCGCCCGAGCAACCTCGCGGTCGTCGAAGGGATCTGTGCGGTCAGCGAAGGTCTGGCCCAGCTCATGGCCTTTGCCGGCGACCAAAATAACGTCCAGCGGCCCAGCCCAGGCCACCGCAGCCGCGATCGCACGCCGGCGATCTAACTCGCGGAGCACTGTGGCCGGCGCGCCAGCTAAAACGGCCGTATCCGCCCCATCCGCGACAGCGGACACGATGGCACGCGGATCCTCGGAGCGGGGGTTGTCGCTGGTGATCACGGCCAAGTCAGCAGCAGCCGCAGCTGCGCCCATCGGGGCTCGCTTGGTCGTGTCACGGTCGCCACCCGCCCCGACCACGACCGCCAGTCGACCGCCAACCGGCAGCAGACGGCGCAGCTCGGCCACCACGATTCGAATCGCATCCGGCGTGTGCGCGTAGTCCACGAGCGCGACACGTCCATCGACCTCGACGCGCTCGAGCCGCCCAGGAACCCCGTCGCACGCCGCGATCCCAGCTGCGGCCGCGGCCGCGTCCACGCCGGCCTCGGTGGCCAGCACGAACGCCAGCGCTGCGTTCGACAGGTTGTGCCGGCCCAGCAGCCGAGTGCGCAGCGTCGTTGCAGCCCCGTCGGGCCCCACCAGCACGCCACGACCACCCTCAAGACCGACCTCAACCTCGACCAGCCGGTGATCGGCATCACCGCCGCCGGTCGAGACGGTCACTGTCGGCACCTGCGATGCGGCAGCGACGGTGCGTCCCGCAACGTCGTCCACCACGACCACCGCGCGCGCCGTGAGTGCCGGGGTGAACAGCCGCTGCTTGGCAGCGAGGTACGACGCGACATCACCGTGGAAGTCGAGATGATCTTCGCCCAGCATCGTGAACCCGGCCACAGCCATCTGGGTCCCGTCGATGCGGCGCAGCTGGAGCCCGTGCGACGAGACCTCAATCGCTGCAACCTCGACACCGCGGTCCACGAAGCTGCGAAGCAGACGCTGGAGGTCGGTCGCCTCTGGCGTGGTGCGCTCGTTGGGCACCACAGCCCCGTGCACCCGCGCGCCAGTTGTGCCGATCACGCCTGACCCAAGACCTGCCGCAGCCACGGCCGCCTCGACGAGCGCCACTGTGGTCGTCTTGCCGTTCGTGCCGGTCACACCGATCACCCGACAGCCCGCGCTGGGATCTCCATGGACCAGCGACGCAACAGGGCCTAACGCGTGGCGAGTCGACGGCACGATCACCTGCGGCACGTCCAGCGCAAGGGGCCGCTCCACCAGCAGCGCAGGGCTGCCGGCTGCCACGGCTGCGGCCGCGTGGTCATGGCCGTCGGTCCGCGCCCCAGGCAGCGCGCAGAACAGCACACCGGGTCCGGCCGCACGGCTGTCGTGGGCGGCGTCGAACAGCATCGGGCCGTCGTCACCGGGCGACAGCGGGGTCCCGACACACAGCGCGTCGGCGATCCCCACGAGCAGGGCACGCAGGGTGATGGGCACGGGGTACCTCGGGGCGGTCGTGGGGCCAGCTGAGGCTACCGAGATAGGGCCGTGGTCCGCCGAAGGCGCCCCGCCTACGCCACCTCACGTCGATCAAACTCTGCGAGATCGTGACGCCAACCGGTGGGCGATGGTGACAGCGACCGAAGCCCGAGGTAGATGACCACGCCTGTCTCGTGAGCTATCTCGTGATCTATCTCGTGACCTGTCTAAGGCCGTCAATCGGTTCCGGTCGAGCGCTCCGACGAGGACCGCACGGCGGCGGCCGCGCGGCGCGCGTCTTCGCTGGCTTCCCGCACAGCCGCATCACGGATGGCTGCCTCTTTCGCAGCCAGCTCGGCGTCCGCGAACGCACGTTGCAACGATGGCCCAACGGCCTGTGACGGCACGTTCTGGCGTCGCAGCGCCTCTGCCATCACCTGCGCGAACACCGGCGCGGCGACGACACCACCCCAGATAGTCGTGGGTTCGTCGACCATGACCGCCACCACGACCTCAGGGTGGTCAGCGGGTGCCATCCCGACGAAGGACGCGACGTACTTGCCGCTGTAGCCGCGACCGTCTGACCGTGGCTTTCGGGCGGTACCCGTCTTTCCCGCGACGGCGTGCCCGTTGACCGCGGCAGCGTCACCGGTGCCCCGATCGCCCGACACAACCTCGGCGAGCATCCCACGGACCTGTTGTGCGGTGGACTGCGAGATGACGCGCTCACCGGGGACGCCGGAGAGGGGCAGCAGGACGCCGGCATCATCGACGGTCCCACGGACCAATCGAGGCCGAACTGCAACACCATCGTTGGCGATCGTGGCGTAGGCGTTTGCAGCCTGCAGCAGCGTCACAGCGACCCCCTGGCCGATCGCGATCGTCGGGTTGGACGTGCCCCACCACTCCTCGGACGGGCGCAGCAACCCCGGCGACTCGCCGGGGAACCCCACCTGCAGCGGCTGGCCGTAGCCGAATCGATGGAGCCAGTCCTCCAAGCGCTTGTCCCCAAGCTCCTGCGCCACCATGATCGTCCCGACGTTCGACGATGCCTCGATGACCTGACTGAAGCTCATCGGCTCCGTCGGGTGGGTGTGGCTGTCAGAAAAGACCTTGCCGCCGATCTCGATCGTGTCCGCGACCATCAGAACCGTCTCGGATGTGACGATGCCTTCCTCGATCGCGGCCGCGGCGGTGAGAGCTTTCTGCACCGACCCTGGCTCGAACATGTCAGTCACAGCACGGTTGCGGAGCATGTCAGAGGTGACCGCTTCACGGTCGTTGAGGTTGACGAACGGCGCAGACGCCATCGCCAGCACGTCGCCTGTTCCTACCTCGAGCACGACGATGGAGGCACCGAGCGCGTCGTAGCGCTCCACGACCTCGGCGGCGACCCGTTCTGCGGTGTACTGCAGCTGACGGTCGACGGTCAGGACGAGGTCGGTGCCCGGCACCGACGACTGGACCTCCCGAGCAGCGCTCGGGATCGCGACCCCGTACTCGTCACGCTCGAACTCCACCCAACCCGGCTGGCCTGTCAACAGATCGTCGTGCAGCAGCTCGAGACCCGCGACCCCACCGCCATCGATGTCGGTGATGCCGATGATCTGCCCACCGAGCGCATCCCCGGGGTACGTGCGACGGGGCTCGTCGCGCGTCCCGATACCCAGCAAGCCAGAGTCGATGATCGTGCGACCGACTGAGGCGGCAAGCTGACGACCAAGCCACACGAAGTCTCCGTCGCTGGCCAGCAGCGCGGCCAGTGTGTCTCGGTCGACGCCGAGCGCCGGCACGAGGACGTCGAGCGCCTCGTCGATGTCCTGACCGGCCGGCAGCGGGTCCCCCGCTGGCGTGCTTCCAGGCCGGAAGGCGCGCGGATCGGCGTACACAGACACGCTCGACACCGACGCGGCGAGCACCTCACCCGTGCGGTCGTACATCCGCCCGCGGTCGGCGGGCAGGGTCAGGAATCGCTCACGCTGGTCGGCCCCACGGGCGGCGTAGTCGGCTGCATCCAGCACCATGACACGTACGAGCTGACCGACGGTGATCGTGATCACGACGGCGTACACAAGCACCAGCACAGACAGGCGGCGCTGGAACAGGCCCGCCGGCAGCAGGCGGCGACGGATTGGGCGGCGACGGACGGGGCTGCGACCGACGGGGCTGCGACCGACGGGGCTGCGACCGACGGGGCTGCGACCGACGGGGGCGAGACCCGAGCGGAATCGGCTCGTTGTCATGATGGCTCCGTCAGTCGCGTGCGAGGAGGGGCTTGAGCTGGTC